>DASTFB010000047.1 GCA_035709005.1 Candidatus Methylomirabilota bacterium
GCTGGGCGCAGATCAACGGGTGGCGCGGCAACACCTCGCTGGAGAAGCGCCTGGAGTACGACCTCTACTACATCGAGCGCTGGTCCCTGGCCTTCGACCTCAGGATTCTCGTCCAGACACTCTGGCGGGCCTTCGGCAAGAACGCCTACTGAGCAAGCGGCCATCCTTGCGCCGGGGCCTGCCGTCGCCGAGGTCGGGCGGTCCTCACGGGGCCTGCCGCGACGCTCATGGAGAGGCAGGGCCTGGAACACATTGACCCGAAATCCGAACGTGACTAGTATGGTCACATCGAGATGACGGGAGAAGCCATGCAGAGGAGCGCGGCGGTGGCCAGGCTGAAGGCGGCGCTGAGCGAATACCTCGCCCGGGTGAAGGCGGGTGAGGAGGTGATCGTGACCGAGCGGGGGCGTCCGATCGCCAAGATTGTCCCCCTGTCCCACGATGCCGCAGCCGGCCTCGCCGAGCTGGCCCGAGCCGGGCTCATCCGCATCGGCTCGGGGCGGCTGCCCCGGGGCTTCTGGAGGCTGCCCAGACCTGCCACGACGCGCGGTGCGGGCGTCAAGGCGCTCCTCGACGAGCGCCGGGACGCTCGGTGAAGTTCTGGGACGCCTCGGCCATCGTCCCTCTGTGTCTCAGAGAGCCGACGAGCCCGCGCGTCCGACGTGTCGCCGAGCAAGATGGAGCGCTCGTGGTCTGGTGGGGGACGCCCGTGGAGTGTTACTCGGCTTTCGCTCGCCTTCGGCGTGACGGTGTCCTCTCGCGGGCAGGCGAGGATCAGGCGCGGCATGTCCTGAGCCAGCTCGCCGAGGAGTGGACCGAAGTGGAGCCTAGCCGAGAAGTAAGAGAGAATGCCGGCCGGGTTCTCCTGCTGCATCTGCTCCGTCCCCCGGATTCCCTCCAGCTGGCCGCGGCCCTGCTCTGGACGCACGGCCGGTCAGCCGGCCATGACATGGTCTGCCTGGACGAGAGATTGCGGGAAGCCGCGACGCGCGAGGGCTTCACCGTCCTGCCTTGAGGGATCCTCGGCCGCTCCTGCTAGGCGCCTTCGGGCTCGGGCTGGGGCTGTCGATCACGCTGGCCCAGGCGGCGCTGGCCCTCCTCGCGATACGGCTGATTTGGCGCGTAGCCACCGGCCGGGTCGGCATGCAATGGCCGTTGGCCTGGGCCTTCGGGGCGTGGATCCTGACCTCGCTGCTGGCCGCCGCGTTGTCCCCGCGTCCGCTGGAAAGCCTGACCGACGTCCGGAGCCTGCTGCTGATCGCCGGCTTCTACGTCGTGCTGGACGCCCTGCGCGACGCCTCCGACGCGGAGCGCTGGTGGTCACGCCTGCTCGCCGCGATGGGAATCCTCGGCATCCTCGGCGTGCTCCAGGTCGGCCTCTGCCCCTGGCTGGCGCCGCTCGAGCCGGTCCTGGGTCGCGTCGCCCGCAAGTGCCATCGCGCCCACGCCTTCTACAGCATCTACATGACCTTCGCCGGCGTGCTCAGCCTCGTGTTGCTGACCCTGCTGCCGTCGCTGATCGCCGGTGGCCCGCGATGGCGCCTGGCCGCCTGGCTGGGCGGCGTGGCGGGCCTGGTCGCGACGTTCGTGCGCGGGGCCTGGGTGGGATTCGTGGCCGGGGTAGGAACGCTGCTCATGGTGACGCCACGTCGCCGGCTCCTCGTCTCCGGAGCCCTGCTCGTCCTCGTCGCGGCGATCTTGCTGGTGCCGGCGGCCCGCCGGCGGGCCGAGAGCATCGTCGACCCGAGGGACCCGACGGCCCGTGAGCGCTGGGCGATGTGGGGCAGCGCCATCGCCATGGCCGGCGATCACCCGCTCACCGGCGTCGGACCGGCCCAGCTCAAGCGCGTGTACCCCTCGTATGCGGCCGCCGAGTTCCGTGACAGGTCTCGGGGCCACGTGCACAACACGCCGCTTCAGATCCTCGCCGAGCGCGGCCTCGTGGGGCTCGCGGCCTGGCTGGTCCTGTTCGGCGCGTTCTTTATCCGGGCCGAGCGCATCCGGCGCGCCCTGCCGGCAACGGCGTCGCGAGAGCGAGCACTGGTGGCCGGTAGCCTGGTGGCGATCACGGGCTTCCTGGTCGGCGGGCTCACCGAGTACAACTTCGGCGACTCCGAGGTGGCGCTCATGGCCTACCTGGTGATGGCTCTGCCCTTCGTCGTGGAGCGCTCGTCCAGGCGCGACCCGGCTGAGCCGGGGCGCGCCGAGCGGTGGGGGGGCCATTTCGGGCCCCCCCCATGTCCGCCGACGAAAAATCGAGGAGCAGCACGGCTACGCCGGGATGCTCCGAGCGCGGGGGGATATGGGGGGCCATTTCGGGGCCCCCCATGTATTCAATAGGCGCGAACGGGCTCGGTGGCCGTGCGCAGGCGGACGAAATAGTCCTTGAAGCGATCGTGGTCGGCCTGCGAAACCATGTCGGAGATGATGAAGCAGGCCAGGTCGCGCTGCTTCCACAGCCACACCGAGTAGCCGTGCTCGTGAAGCAGCGCCGGCCGCCAGCGATCCACCTTCTGGCGCTGACGCTCGGGGGTGACGAGGTTGGGCGCGGGCAGGACGATGTAGCTCACCCGGCGGCCATCCGCGTCCAGGTAGTGCACCGCCAGCCCTCGCCGCTGCTCGAGGTAGACGGGCTCGGCCTCCAGCAGCGTGAGGCGATCGTCGCCCGAGAAGACGCTGGAGAGCCCGATGCCGGTCTCCTCGGCGAGCCACGGCAGCGCGGTGGGGATCACGTCGGCCCGCCGCGCCCCCCACATGACCGCCCGCTCGTGCTCCGAGACCACCGCCTGCGTCAAGCGCTGGACCGGATCGGCCGGCGCGCTCCTGGGCAGCAGCGGGACGAACAACAGACCCATGAGCAGCGCGGTGGCCGCCGCCGAGAGCACGGGGGCCACCCACCAGGAGCGGGCGGGGGCCGGCGTGGGCCCGGCCAGGATGGCGCTTCGCAGATGCGACGGCGCCGCGTGGCGCGGCAGTTCCGTGGCCAGCCGCCGTCCCAGCACGTCGTCCGACAGATCGGGGAACTGCTCGCTCATGGTGACTGGTAATCCCGCAGCAGCGTGCGCAGCCGCTCCTTGGCCCGGAAGATCCGAGACTTCACCGTGCCCACCGGGCACGCCATGACGAAGGCCACTTCCTCCAGCGGCAAGCCTTCCACCTCGGCGAGCAGGAGCACGGTCCGGAACTCTTCCGGGAGTCTCCGCAGGGCTCGTTCGAGGTCGGTGTGAGCCTCGAGCACTCCGGGGTCGTCGTCGGGGGCCTCGTGGAACATGGGCGTGTCCCACTCGGGAACGCCGTCCTCCGCCAGCGGCGCCTCCCGTTCGCGCAGCCGGTAAAACGTCAAGAATGTGTTCCTCAGGATCTGAAACAGCCAGGCCCGCAGATGAGTTCCCGGCTGGTAGCGGTGGGAGAAGCGCAGGGCCCTGAGGTAGGTCTCTTGCACCAGATCCTCGGCCTCGGTCGGCTTGCGCGTGAGGTAAACGGCAAAATTGAACAGGGCATCGAGGTGCTGCAAGGTCTCGCGCCGGAAGTCGTCGCTGGCGGTCACGTCGCGCTCAGTCCTCGAACCAGCGGGCCGGGTACTCGCCGCGCTGAACGTCGTGCTCGTCCTCGACCTCGGCCAGCAGCTCGCGCACCGTGCGGTACAGCGTGGGATGTTCGAGCTCCGGCGCCAGCTCGAGGAGGGGACGCAGGACGAACGCCCGCTCGTGCAACAGCAGATGCGGGATCTGCAGCTGGTCGGGCACGCTGACCACGCGATCGCCGTAGAAGAGGATGTCGATGTCCACCGGCCGCGGCACGAAGCGGGCGGCCTCCGGTGTGCCGGGCCCGCGCTGGCGGCCCAAAGCGGCCTCGACCTGCTGCAGTCGTTCCAGCAGCTCCCCCGGCGCCAGCGGCGTTTCGATGGCGACGGCGCAATTGAGAAACCACCGGCGCCGGTTCAGCGGTTCCCCGGGCTCGCTCTCCCAGGGCTCGGTCTCGTAGAGGTGCGAGGCGGCCAGGAAGTCGACCTCCGCCATGTTCCGCAGCCGAGCCACGGCCGCCCGCAGCAAGGCCAGACGGTCTCCCAGGTTCGAGCCGAGCGAGAGATAGACGCGGGCCATCAGCGCCGGCGGGTGAGCCGCACGCCCGGCGTCCCCACCAGGCCCTCCAGGGGGGCGGTGAGCTTGCGGACGCGGACGGTGACCTCCCGCGTCGGAAACTCGCGCAGGAGCGCCTCGGCGATGAGCCCGGCCAGGCGCTCGAGGAGGTTGACCCGCTGCCGGGTCCCGATCTCGACGATCCGGTGTGCGACCTGCCCGTAGTCGATGGTGGCCCCGAGATCGTCCGAGAGAGCCGCCGGCGCCAGGTCCATGGCCAGCTCCGCGTCCACCGAGAACCAGGCGCCCACCGCCTGCTCGGCCTTGCTGATGCCGTGCTGACCGTAGAACCGGACGTCGTCCAGAAGCACCCGGTCGCCGGTCATACCTTCACCACGGTGTTGGCGAGGGTGCCGATGCCCTCGATGCGGACCTCGACCCGGTCGGCCGGCGCCAGCGGGCCGACGCCGGCCGGCGTCCCCGAGGCGATGACGTCACCCGGCAGGAGGGTCATGATCTCCGACACGCGCGTCACCAGCTCTTCGACGGGGAAGATGAGCTCGGCAGTGCTCGCCGCGTGCCGGCGCTCGCCGTTGACCCACGTCTCGATCGTGACAGCGTTGGGATCGATGTCGGTGGCGATGCACGGGCCGATGGGACAAAACGTGTCGAAGGCCTTGGATCGGCCGGGAACGTGATCCTTCTCCTGGAGATCCCGGGCCGTGACGTCGTTGAGGCACGTATAGCCGAGCACGTGCTCCCGCGCACGGGCCCGCGCCACGTTGCGACAGCGTCGCCGCATCACGATGGCCAGCTCCGCCTCGGCCTCCAGCCGACCGCTCAACGACGGGTGCACGATCGGGTCGTCAGGCCCTATCAGCGCGCTCACCGGCTTGAGCGTGATGAGCGGGTCGCTGGGAACGGGCATGCCGAGCTCGGCCGCATGCTCCCGGTAACTGGGCCCGACCAGCACGATCTTGGACGGGAGCACCGGGGCCAGAAGCACGACCTGCCGCACCGGGTGACGCTGCCGCCCGCGGCGGAACCCGCTGAAGGGCGTGCCCGAATACTCGACGACCTGCATACCGTCCAGGACCCCGTAGCGGGTCCTATCGCTGATGCGGAAACGGACGATGCGCATGGCTACACCACTCCGGCTCAGAGCCCGAGCACGTCCTGCATGGAATACAGGCCCGGGGGACGTCCCGCCACGAAGCGCACCGCCCGCAGGGCGCCGCGGGCGAAGGTGTCGCGGCTATGGGCGCGGTGGGTCAGCTCCAGGCGTTCGCCCAGCGTGCCGAACGAGACCGTGTGCTCCCCGACCACGTCGCCCGAGCGCAGCGAGAAGACGCCGATCTCCTTGGGCGTACGCTCGCCGGGCATGCCCTGGCGCCCGTGCACGGCGGTGCTGGCGAGGTCCCGCCCCAGGGCCTCGGCGACGACCTCGCCCATCCGCTGTGCCGTCCCGCTGGGCGCGTCCTTCTTGTAGCGATGGTGGATCTCGGTGATCTCGACGTCGTAGTCGTCGCCCAGGGCCCGGGCCATGAGGGCCAGCGCCTTGAGGGCCACCGTCACCCCGACCGAGAAGTTGGGCGCCAGGACGATGGCCGTCCGCCGGGCCAGGCCGGTGATCTCGTCGCGCTGAGCCCCGCTCAGCCCGGTGGTGCCCACGACGGCCCGGGCGCCGGCGTTCGCGGCCAGGCGCAGGTGCGCCAGCGTGGCCTCGGGCGCGGTGAACTCCACGATCACCCGGTCCGGACCGAGCGCGGCGCCGGCATCGCTCGTGAGAGCGACCCCCAGCCGACTCACCCCGGCCACCTCGCCGGCATCCCGGTCCAGCGCGGCGTGTCCGGGGGCCTCCAGCGCCCCCACCAGCCGCAGACCATCGGTGTCGGCGAGACAGGCGACCAGGCGGGATCCCATCCGGCCGGCGGCGCCGGCCACGACGACATCGATCGTCGGGACGCCGCGGCGTCCGGCGGGCGGTGCGGCATCGGCCATGACGCTGGCTACTTCACCAGGCCGTACGGCTTGAGGATGGCGCGCAGGCGCTCCCGGTTGGCGTCGCTCATCCGGCACATGGGCAGGCGAAACTCGGGCTCGATCATCCCGGCCATGGCCATCGCCTCCTTGATCGGGATGGGGTTGGTCTCGATGAATGCCGCCCGCGCCAGCGGGAAGAGCTTGTAGTGCAGGTCGCGCGCCCGCTTCCAGTCGCCGTCCAGCGCGGCGTGGGTCATCTCCGACGTCTCCCGGGGCACGATGTTGGCGATGACCGAGATGACGCCGCGGCCGCCGACCGCCATGAGGGGCAGCGTCAGGTTGTCGTCGCCGGAGAGCACGATGAACTCGGGGCCGCAGGCGGCGACGACCTGACTCATCTGATCCAGCGAGCCGGACGCCTCCTTGACGCCGACGATGTTCCGGCACTCGCGGGCCAGACGGGCCAGCGTGTCGGTCTCCACATTCACCGCCGTCCGGCTCTGGATGTTGTAGACGAAGATCGGGATGGCGACGGCTTCGGCAACCGCGCGGAAGTGCCGGTAGAGACCCTCCTGGGTGGGCTTGTTGTAGTAGGGATTCACGACCAGGGCGGCGCTGGCGCCCGCCCGCTCGGCGTGCCGGGTCAGCTCGATGGTGTGAGCCGTGGAGTTGGTGCCGGTGCCGGCGATGATGGGCACGCGTCCCGCCGCCGCCTCGATGGCGATCTCGACCACGCGCCGGTGCTCGTCATGGCTCAACGCCGGCGACTCTCCGGTCGTCCCGCACGGCACGATGCCGTCGGTGCCGTGCTCGATGTGGAAGGCCACCAGCTCGCGCAGCTTCGCCTCGTCGACCTTGCCGTTGCGGAAGGGGGTCACCAGCGCGACGTTCGAACCCTGGAACGCCTGGCTCATAGTACGGTCTCCCCCGCCACCAGATCCTCGTAGCTCTCCCGGCGGCGTACGATGGTGTAGCGGCTGCCGTCGACGAGCACCTCGGCAGCCCGTGGTCGGGCGTTGTAGTTCGAGGCCATGACGAATCCGTAGGCTCCGGCGCTCATCACGGCGAGCAGATCGCCTTCCGCGGCGCGGGGCAGGGCGCGGGCCTTGGCCAGGAAGTCGCCGGACTCGCAGATGGGGCCCACCACGTCCACCGTCTCGGCGGGACGCCCGGCAGCCGCCTCGTCCACGTGCCGGATCTCGTGGTACGCGTCGTAGAAGGCCGGCCGGATCAGGTCGTTCATGGCCGCATCCACGACGACGAAGCGCTTGGCCCCGGTGTCCTTGCCGTAGAGCACACGGGTGAGTAGCACGCCCGCGTTGCCCACGATCGAGCGGCCGGGCTCCAGGATCAACGTCACTCCCAGCTCGCGCAGGAGAGGCTCCAGCACCGCCGCGTACTCCTCCTGGCTGGGCGGCCGCTCGTCTCGATAACGGATGCCCAGCCCGCCCCCCACGTCCATCAGGCGGATCTCGATCCCCCGCTCCCGCAGCGACTTGACCAGCGCGGCGAGCCGGGCGCCGGCGTCGGCGAACGGGCCGGTCTTCGTGAGCTGAGAGCCGATGTGCATCTGCACGCCGACCACGTCGAGCCCGCGCAAGCCGGCCGCCAGCTCGTAGGCGGCCAGCGCCTGGTCGATGGGAATGCCGAACTTGGCCGTCTTGAGCCCGGTGGCGATGTAGGGATGGGTCTGCGGGTCGACGTCGGGATTCACCCGCAGCGAGACGGGAGCCCGCGTGCCCATCCCCCGCGCGACCTCGTCGAGCGCGCGCAGCTCGCTCTGCGACTCCACGGTGAACAGCATGATGTCCGCCTTGAGAGCCTCCCGCATCTCTTCCCGGGTCTTGCCGATCCCGGAAAACACGATACGCCTGGGCGGGACGCCGGCCCGCAGGGCCCGGAAGAGCTCTCCCCCGCTGACGATGTCGGCGCCGGCGCCGGCCTTGGCCAGCGTGGAGAGCACGCCGAGGTTGGCGTTGGCCTTGACGGAGTAACAGACCAGATGCGGGATGCTCCGGAAGGCCCGGCCATAGGCGACCAGCGGCTCGAGCAGCCCGGCTTTGGAATACACGTAGGTGGGAGTGCCGACGGCGTCGGCCAGCGTACGCAGCGACACCGACTCGCAGGAGAGATCGCCGTGGCGATACGCAAAGTGATCCATCTACGCGCGCGACCGACGTTTCGTGACCGTAGCACCCGGCCGTCGGTGTGTCAAGGTAAGCGCGCCCGGGAGCGAGCCGGGAGCGACTCGCCGCCCGCGCGGGCAGCTCGCCCGTGCGGGCGGGCCTCCTGCCGGTGGCTACTTCTTCTTCAGGGTGATTCCGGCGGCCTTGGCGGCCGCTTCGGCCTTGGCCTCCGACTCGGCGTGGTTGCCGTCCTTGTGCAGCTTTTCCGCTTCGGCAGCCAGGCCGAGCGCTGCGTACTTGGCGTTGTCGAACCGGTTGCCGACACCATCGCGGACTTGCTTGATGAGGGCAGGGCACTGCGAGGCGAGCGTGGGACCCGCCATGAAGGCGACGATCGCCAGGCTGAGGACACCGAGTCTGATCACGCGTCCGGTCATGCCAGTTCCTCCTCGGGTGGGAGACAGTGACAAGCGCCCCTCTTCTAATGGCCGCCGCCTCCGTTGTCAAGCGAATGCCGGCGCCGCGACGTCACCGACGCGGGGTCGAGACGGTGACCGTGACGACGTTGGAGCGGGCGCTCTCGTTGGGCCGCGCCCCCGAGTCCAGCGCCGTTACGGCATAGCGGTACGTTCCCGGCGGCACGCCGGCATCGACCAGGGCGGTTCGGGTGGCAGGCGTCGAGCCGACCTGGGTGAACGACTGGCCGGCCCGGGCCCGGTAGACGACGTAGCTGGCCACGTCGGCGTCGGGACTCGGCCTCCAGCTCAGACGCACGCTGTCACCGGCCGGGACGGCGACCAGATCGTCCGGAGGAGCCGGCGGCGTCATGTCGCGCGGTGTCGCTTCCGCCGGCGGCGTCGGCGCCCCGCGGGCGAGCGTGGCGGCATCCTGACGCAGGGCCCGCACCTCGTAACGGTAGGTGCGGTCGTTCTCCACCGACCGGTCGACGAACGCCGTGGCCTCGGTCGGCTTCGGCGTCACGGCCTGGGCCGGAATCGTGGCGCCTTCGGCGCGGAGCACCTCGTAGGTGATGCGCCCGGTCACCGGACTTCCATCGGCCAGACGCGACGGCGGCTCCCAGGCTAATCGTACCTCCCGCTCGCCCGCCCGGGCGGTCAGCCCGCGCGGCGCCTCGGGGGCGGCGATCAGGACGACGCTGACGCGAGGCGACGGCGGGCTCACGCGTCCCTGGGCGTCCTCGGTGAGGACCACATAGCTGTAGCGCCGTCCGGGGACCAGCCCCTGGCGGTCGTCGAGGCTCAGGCGCTGATCGCGTCCGGCCTCCCGGTCGACCAGCGGAATCGTGCTGATCTCGTCCCAGCCGGCGATTCGTCCACGGCGAAGAACCGCGGCCCGGGGTTGACCCAGGCCGTCGTCTCCGCTCCGGTAGACCCGGGCCGACGTCAGGTCGCGGAGCGCGGTGTTGTCGGCCCGCCGGCCGGGGTTCGTCCACGTCAGCACCACGCCGCCGTCCTCGACGACGGCCGTGAGGTCCGACACCGGCTGAGGCAGCCGGGTCTCGGGCGCCACCGGCGGACCCGTCTTGCCGCACGCCGCGGCCCCCACGGCAAGGAGCAGCGCGAGAGCGGCGGACTTCACCCGGCGTCGACGAGGGATCGAGCCAGGGTCAGCGCCCGCCGGACGGCTTCAGGGGCCGTTCCCCCGGTCACCGCGCGCGCGCGCAGGGCCGCATCGACCGAGAGCGCGGCGGCGACGTCGTCGGCGAAGCGGTCGGAAAAGCGACGCAACTCGTCGAGGCTCAGGGACGTCAGCGTCTTGCCGGCGGCCAGGGCGTGCCGTACGACACCGCCGACGATCTCATGGGCCTCGCGGAAGGGGACGCCCCGACGCACCAGGTAGTCGGCCAGGTCGGTGGCCGTGGCGAAGTGCTCGCCGGCCGCCAGCCGCATGCGCTCGGTTCGGAACGTGAGCGAGCGGAGCAATGGAGGCAGGACGGTGAAGATGGCCTCCAGCGTGTCGGCCGAGTCGAAGAGCGGCTCCTTGTCCTCCTGCATGTCGGAGTTGTAGGCGAGCGGCAAGCCCTTCATCGTGGTCAGGACGGCGACCAGATTGCCGGCCAGACGTCCGCTCTTGCCGCGGATCAGCTCCGCCACGTCGGGGTTCTTCTTCTGCGGCATGAGTGAGGAGCCGGTGGCGAAGGCGTCAGAGAACTCCACGAAGCCGAACTCTGCGGTGGCCCAGAGGGTGAGATCGGCGGCCAACCGCGACAGGTGCACGCCGGTGATGGCGGCCGCGGCCAGGAACTCCAGCACGTAGTCACGGTCGCTCACCGCGTCCAGGCTATTGGCGCTGACCGCCGCGAAGCCCAGATCGCGGGCCAGCGCCTCCCGATCGATGGCGAAGCCCGTGCCGGCCAGCGCCCCGCTGCCCAGCGGCATGACATCGGCTCGGCCACGGCAGGCCTGGAACCGCTCGCGGTCACGCTGGAGCATGAAGACATAGGCGAGCAGGTGATGGCCGAGGACGATCGGCTGGGCGCGCTGCAGGTGGGTGTAGCCGGGCATGGGGGCGTCCACGGCGCCCGCGGCGCGCTCCACGAGCGCGGCCTGAGTGTCGCGGAGCCCCTGGTCGACGTGGCCGGCGAGGTCTTTGAGATAGAGGCGCTCGTCCAGCGCGATCTGGTCGTTGCGCGAGCGCCCCGTATGGAGCTTGCCCCCGGCGGGGCCGATCAGCTCGCTCAGGCGTCGCTCGATGTTCATGTGGATGTCTTCGAGCTCGGGGCGGAAGGGAAACGTTCCGTCGGCGATCTCGCGGCCGATGGCGTCCAGTCCCGCCAGGATGGCGTCGCGCTCGGCGTCGGTGAGCAGGCCGGCTCGAGTCAGCGCCCGGGCCCAGGCCCGGCTGCCCTGCAGGTCGTACGCGGCGAGCCGGCGATCGAAGCCCAGTGAGGCGGTGAAGCGCTCGGCGGCCGGATCGGTCCCCCCGGACAGTCGTCCGGACCAGGCCTTCTTCAAGACACCGAGGCGAGAGCGGTCGTCGATGCTGCCATGCCGCGGAGTTATAGCACGATCAGCGGGCGCGGGTCAGACGGTAGCGGGCGACGGCGATATTGTGCTCCTCGACGGTGGCGGAGAAGTGGTGGCGCTGATCGTCCTTCTTCACGAAGTACAGATAGTTCACCGGCGCTGGATTCAGCGTGGCCGCGATGGCGTCGAGCCCGGGGCTGGCGATCGGGCCGGGCGGGAGGCCCGCGCGCTGGTAGGTGTTGTAGGGATGGTCCGTCTGCAGATCGACGCGCGTCAGGCCCCGGCGCTCCTTTCCCACCGCGTACTGCACGGTGGGATCGGCCTGCAGCGGCATGCCGAGCCGCAGGCGGTTCCAGAAGACGGCGGAGATGAGCGGCCGTTCTTCGGGGATCACGGCCTCCCGCTCCACGATCGAGGCCAGCGTGAGCAGCTCGTGGATCGTCAGGTGCCGGGCCGTGGCCTGCTCCCGCATCTCGGCGGTGAGCTTGCTCTGCATGCGCTGCACCATGCGGCCCAGCAGCTGCTCGGGCGTCATACCGCGCACGAAGTAGTACGTATCGGGAAAGAGGTAGCCTTCGGCGCTGGGCCCCCCGATCCCGTGGGCTCGAAGGAACGCGGGATCCGTCGCCGTTCGCATGACGTCCGCGGCGGGGGCCAGGCGTGCCGTCTCCAGCGCGCGGGCGAGCTCGGCCAGGGTGGCGCCTTCGGGATGGAGCACGGGGTGCTGGCGCACCCGGCCACCTTCGAGCAAGGCCAGCACGTCCAGGGTGGACGCCCCGCGGGGCACCTCGTACTCACCGGCCTTGAGCGACCGCACGCTGCCCCGGACCAGGCTCAAGGCCACGAAGCCGGCCCGGCTCCGGATGGCGCCGGAGGCGTGAAGCCGATCGGCGATTCCGAAGGCGCTTTCGTTGGCCGGGATGTCGACGATGAGGGCACCGGCGCGGAGCGGGGCGGGGGGCCTCACGATGGCCCAGGTTCCCCAGGCGACGGCCGCCGCCGCGAGGACGAGGAAGACGGCTGGCCTGCGAACGCTCACGACGGCTTCAAGTCTACACCACCGATGGCTGAAGGCCCGAGAAGTTGCTATATTAGGCGACCGGGGCTGCGCCCCGGAAATTCCCAAGGGGGTCTTCATGCTGGAGCTCGAGCTCCCCACCCGCCACGAGTGGACCGTCTCCGACCAGACCTACGGCAAGCTGCTGATCGAGCCGTTCGAGCCGGGGTTCGCCCTCACGGTGGGCAATGCGTACCGCCGGGTGCTCCTGGCCTCGATTCACGGGGCGGCACCGACCTGGGTGAAGATCGAGAACGTGTTGCACGAGTTCTCACACATGCAGGGGGTCATGGAGGACACGCTGGACATCCTCATGAACCTCCGCAAGGTGGTCTTCCGGCTGCACGTCAACCGCCCCAAGATTCTCCGACTCAAAGCCCAGGGCGTTGGGGTGGTCAAGGCCGCGGACTTCGAGGCCGACGCCGACGTGGAGATCCTCACGCCGGACGTGCCCCTGGCCACGCTGGACAAGGACGGCGTCCTGGAGATGGAGGTGTGCGTCGAGCGAGGCCGGGGCTGGGTTCCCGCCGAACGCCGGGAACCCGAGGCCTTGCCCATCAATGCCATCCTGCTCGATGCGGATTTCTCCGCGGTCAAGCGCGTCAACTTCCACGTGGAGCCGTCCAGCGGCGAGCGCGAGCGCCTCATCCTGGAGGTGTGGACCGACGGCAGCATCGCCCCGCAGGTGGCGGTCGGCGAGGCCTCCCGGCTCCTCGAGGACCACTTCGAGCTGCTGATGCACTTCCCGGCCGTGTCGCCGGAGGTCGAGGAAACCCAGCGGGATGAGACGGAGCCCCGGCCGGAGCTGAACGAGAACCTCTTCCGCAATGTGGACGAGCTGGAGCTCTCCGTCCGCGCGTCCAACTGTCTCAAGACCGCGAACATCCGGACGATCGCCGATCTGGTCCAGAAGAGCGAGAGCGAGCTGTTGAAGACGAAGAACTTCGGCAAGAAGTCGCTCAACGAGATCAAGACGATTCTCGGCGAGATGGGCCTGCATCTCGGCATGCGGCTGGATCCCGAGGAGCTGGAGCGGCTGCGGGCTCAATTCGAGCGCACGTACGAGACCTAGCGCCGGGCCATGAGCGCGGGGTTTCGAGACGTCCTCGCCCGGCTCGACGAGTCTGGTGAGCTGCTACGTCTCGAGAAGGCCGTCGATCCCCGTCACCTTTCGGCGCTGATGGCCCAGGCTCCCCAGGCCACGTTCTTCGAGCAAGTGGCCGGCTATCCCGACTGGCGGGCGGTCGGCGCCGTGCTCTCGACGCGGCGGCGGCTGGCCCTGGCCATGGGCTGTGCCGAATCGGACATCGCCACTCGCTTCGAGGAGGGCATCCGGCGCCCGAGGGAGGCGGTACGGGTCGACCGGGCTCCCTGTCAGGAGGTCGTGCTCACCGGCGAGGACGCCGACCTCACGCGGCTGCCCATCCCCATGATGCACGTCAAGGACGGCGGCCCCTACATCTCGGGCACGCTGGTGGTGTCCCGGGATCCTGAGTACGGTCGCAACGTGGGCTCCTACCGCATGATGTACCGCACCCCCCACGAGACCGGCATCGATCTCGTCTCGTCGTCCGACATGCGTGTGTACTATCAGCGGGCGCTCGACCAGGGCCGGCCGCTGGAGATCGCGGTGGCGGTGGGTGTGCACCCCTTCGAGCTGCTGGCCGCCTCCTACAAGGCCCCCATCGACGTCGACGAGTTCGCCATCGCCGGCGGGCTGCACGGCGCGCCGGTGGCGCTGGTACGGTGCAAGACGGTGGACCTCGAGGTTCCGGCCAGCGCCGAGCTGGTGCTGGAGGGGGAGCTCCTGCCCATCGGCTGGACAGCCGACGAGGGACCGTTCGGAGAGTTCAGTCACATCACGGGCGAGGTCAAGTGGAACCCGATCTTCCGGATCCGCGCCATCACCCACCGCCGGGATCCGATCTTCTACGTGCTCCAGATGCCGTGGGAGAACGACTGGCTGGCCGCCCCCGTGATCGAGGCGGCCGGACTCCAGGCGTTGCGGGTAGCTAGCGTGCAGCCCGTGGCCATCCGCGCCCCCGTCGGCGGATGCTGCTACTGGACGCTGATCGCCTCGATCAAGAAGCGCCCCGGAGAGGGCAAGAACGCGTTGCTGGCCCTGCTCTCGGTGGCCGAGGTGAAGCTGGCCATCGTGACCGACGACGACATCGACATCTCGAACCCCGACGAGCTGGACTGGGCCATGACGTTCCGCGTGCAGGCCGACCAGGACGTGCTCATCGTGCCGGGCGCCCGCGGCAAGCATATCGATCCCAGCGTGCGCGCCGGGCTGCTCGGCAAGGGTGGCCTTCCCACCACCGCCAAGCTCGGGATCGACGCCACCATCCCCGAAGGCGTGCCACCCTCCCACTACGAGCGGCTCCGCTACTTCGCCAGGGACGCGGTGCGTCTGGAGGACTATCGCTGAGCCCGCTGGCCCGGTCACTCGTCGAGGAGCTCGGGCGACGTCCCCGCCACTTCGGGGAGCTGGTGGAGGCGCATCTGGAGACGCCCTGGGCCGAGTTCCTACGCGCCTGGGGCGAGGTCCGCACCGCCGACGTGCTGGGG
Source organism: Candidatus Methylomirabilota bacterium (assembly GCA_035709005.1). Classification (NCBI taxonomy): domain Bacteria; phylum Methylomirabilota (SeqCode); species Candidatus Methylomirabilota bacterium. Next base: position 14,804 of record DASTFB010000047.1, read on the forward strand.
CGCGACGACACCGGCCGCTACGTGATCCGACAGGACGCCACCCGGGCCTGAGCCAGGGAGTTGTCGATGGATGCCGACCGGCCGCTGGCGCTCGGCGCTCTCAGTAATGCCTCCCTGTTCGAGAGCCTGGCGTTGCCGGCCTGGATCTTCGATCCCGCCTCATTGCGCATCATCGTAGCCAACGGGGCGGCAGCCCACCTCCTTGGATATTCGCGCGAGGAGCTCGCGTCGATCGCCATCACCGAGATCTGTGCGCTCGAGGATCGCTCGCGATTCCTGGAGACCGTGTCCAGGCAGGCGGGCGATACCACGGGCGTGTGGACCTGTACGACCCGGAACGGCACGGCCATGATTCTGGAGATGTTCGTGGGGGCGCTGGCGTTCGAGGGCTGCGAGGCGCGTCTGGTCCTGGCCCATGACGTCACCCGGGACCGGCGCGCCCAGGACGCGCTGCGGTCGCGGGAAGCGTTCCTCCAGTGCCTCATCGAGAGCAGCCCCGACTGCATCAACGTGCTCGATCTGGAGGGCCGCCTGCAGAGCATGAGCCACGGCGGCCAGCGCATCCTCGGCATCGACGATGTCCGCCCGTACATCGGGCGCTCGTGGCCGGACATGTTCCGCGAGGATGCGTCGGCGGCGCAGGCGGCGCTCGAGCGCGCCCGGCGCGGGGAGACTGCCAGGTTCGAGGGTCTCGCGCCCACGGTGGCCGGCGCGCCCCGGTGGTGGGAAACCATCATCGCGCCCATCCGTGACCCGGCTGGTGAAGAGCACCGGTTGCTGGCCGTGTCCCGGGACATCACCGAGCGGCGGCTCATGGAACAGGAGCGTGCGCAGCTCTATGCCGAGTCCCGCGAGACGCAGCAGCGCTTGCTGCGGCTCCATCTGCTGGGGCACGCGATCTCGGCCCCCTCCGAGCTGGGGGAGCTCCTGCCCCGGGTGGCGGCCCGGGTGATGGATGTGTTCGAGTGCGACGGCGCCGGTGTCCTCTTCGTCCGGCCTGGGGAGCACGAGCTCACGCTGCGGGACCCCCTCGACGATCGGGGGCGGGAGGTCCAGGTCCCGGCCGGCGCTGGCGTCGCCCGGATCACCGCCGAGCGCCGGCTGCTCCACATCCACGACCGCCACGATCTCGCCGCGCTCGAGCCCCTGATGACGCCGTCCGATATCGGCTCGCTCTGGGTCGCCCCCCTGTCCGTCGGCAGCGACGAGACCGGGATCATCTATCTCGGCTATCGCAAGCCTCGGGTGCTATCGCCGGAGGAACGGCTGATCTTGCGATTGTTCGCCGAGCGGGTGGGGGCGGCGATCGACAAGTCGCGTCTCTACACCGCGGCCCGGGCGTCGCAGGCCGAAGCCCAGGCCGCCGAGCGCCGGGCCCGCTTTCTGGCCGAGGCTGGCCGGGACCTGGCCGGGTCGCTCAATTACGCGGAGACCTTGCAGACCGTCGCCCGGCTGGCGGTGCCGTTCCTGGCCGACTACTGCTTCTTCGACGTCATCGAGCCCGGCTCGGGACTGCGCCGCGTCGCCTGGCAGCACGCCAACCCGGATCGGCAGGCGATGTTCGACGAGGTGGCTCTCTACATGCCGAGCCCTCCCTTCGCGCAGCACCCGGTCTCGCGCGTGGTGGCGTCGGGACAGTCCATCCTCGTTCCCGAGGTCACCGACGAGTGGCTGCAGGCGGCGGCGACCAGCCCTGACCACCTCGAGTTCATGCGAGCCCTGCAGGCGCGCTCGGTCCTCAGCGTGCCGCTGCGCGGCCACACGGGTCTCGTCGGGGTCCTCACGTGCGCCACGGCGGACTCGGACCGCCGGTACTCCATGGCGGATGTGCGGCTGGCCGAGGAGGTCGGCGTCCGAGCGGCCGTCGCCATCGAGAACGCCCGGCTCTACGAGGCGGCGGTGGCCGCCGAACGGGAGGCGGCCGCCGCCGACCGGGCCAAGGATCATTTCCTGGCCGTCCTCGGCCACGAGCTGCGCAACCCCCTGGCGCCCATCGTGCACGCCATCCACCTGCTCGACGAGATCGGCGCGCAAACGCCAGCAGCGGCGCGGCTTCGGGCGATCATCTCCCGGCAGGCCAGGCGTCTGACCGACCTGGTGAACGAGCTGCTGGACGTCTCGCGAATCCGTCTGGGCAAGGTTGCGCTCTCCCGCGAGGCGCTGGACTTCCGGGAACCGGTGCAGCGGGTCTTCGAGGCCGTCCAGACCTCGGAGCCGGCCCGGGGGCATGACCTCACCCTGGAGCTGCCGGGTGAGCCACTGGTCGTGGAAGGAGACCGCGTTCGGGTCGAGCAGGTCGTCGCCAACCTCCTCGACAACGCCCTGAAGTATAGCCCGGCCGGAGGCTCTGTCCGTGTGTCGGTCTGGCGTGAGGGTAGCCACGCGATGCTTTCCGTCCGGGACCGCGGGATCGGCATCCCGCCCGAGCTGCTGTCGACCATCTTCGAGTCGCTCGTCCAGGGCGAGACCAACGTCGAACAGTCCCGGCGGGGCCTGGGGCTCGGCCTGGCGGTGGTGCGCAGCCTGGTCGAGCTGCACAAAGGGGCGGTGTGGGCCATGAGCGAGGGCGCCGGCCTCGGCAGCGAGTTCATCGTGCGGCTGCCGCTCCTCGCCACGCTGGCGGCCGTGCGATCCGAGGCGGAGAGGGCACCTTGGGCGCCGACGCGCCTGAGCATTCTGCTGGTCGACAACGATCACGAGCGGCGCCGGGCGCTCCACGACGAGCTCACGGCCGCCGGTCACGCGGTGGCCGCCGTCGCCACCGCGCTCGAGGCCCTGAAGGCCCTGAAGTCGGTGGCGTTCGACGCGGCGCTGATCGACCTGGGCCTGCCCCTCATGGACGGCTGCGAGCTGGCCCGCCACCTCCGCCTGCTGGCCACCGGCTCGCGACTGCGGCTCGTCGCTCTAGCCGACCGCGATCAGCCCGACGAGCGGGATCGGGCGGAAGCGGCCGGCTTCAACGATTACCTGGCTCGGCCCATCGAGACCGTATCGCTCTTGCGGGTCCTGTCCCGGCGCGCTGGCCAGCCCTGACCGGCCGAGGCCCCCTGGTCGTTACCGCTTGGCCTTGGCGGTCTGCACCATGAGGTCGTACACCTCCTTGATCCGCGGCTGGGTCCTGACGACCTCGTCGCCCACGGTGGACAACCGCTTGATCATCTCGGCCTGATCGGCCGGCGGAAGCTTGATGAGCTCGCCGCCCTTGTCCCGCCAAGTGCGCCGGGCCTGTTCGTTGAACTCCACGGTCCAGTCGAGGCATTCCTTCTCGACGGCCCGGCCCTCCTCCAGAAGAATCTTCTGAAGATCGGGCGGCAGCTTGTCGTACCAGAGCTTCGAGACCAGCGCGATGGACGTCACCATGGCGTCGTGGGTCTCGGTCACGGTCTTGAGGATGTCGTAGTACTTGAAGGTGGTGAAGATGGTGATGCCGGTGCGGTTGCCGTCGATGGCTCCGCGCTGCAAGGCCGGGAAGACCTCGCTCAGCGGCATGGGCGCGGCCGTGGCGCCCAGCCGGGCGACGGCCAGGGTCTGCATCGGGGAGGCGAACACCCGGATCTTGAGCCCTTGGAAGTCGTCCAGTTTCCGGATCGGCCGCCGGGTGGCATACGAGGACGGACCATACACGATCATCGACACGCCCTTCATGCCCTTGGCCTCGCCCAGCCCCAGCACCGTCTCGCGGAATTTGGCGTCGCTCAGCACGCGATAGGTGTGCTCCATGTCGTGAAAGATCCCGGGGGCGCCCAGGGCCTGGAAGCGCACGTCGTGGCCGACCACGAACTCCGGCGGGCCGATCCAGGCCTCCAGCGTGCCGAGCTGGAGCCCTTCGATCATGCGGGGGATGGAACCGATCTGGCTGGCCGGGTAGATCTCCACCTTGATGCGTCCGCCCGAGCGCTTCTCGACGCGGGCGCCCCAGCGCTTCTGCCACTCGTGCTGGACGTCGTTGATGGTGGCGTTGCCGATCTTGAGGGTGTAGGTCTGGGCGGCCGCCGGCGGGACCGCCGGAGCCATCAGCACGGCGGCAGCCAGGAGAGCCAGCGTCCCACTTCTCCGAACGAGTCGTCTTTGCATGTCGGTCCTCCTCTGCTCTCGGGCCTCGCCGTCAGTGCACGAAGCGTGTCAGCGAGAGCGACAACCACGGCACATAGGTGATGATGGCCAGGGCCACCACCTGGATGACGATGAACGGCGCCAGGCCGCGGGCGATCTGCACCATGGGGGCCTTGAACAGGGCCTGGCTCACGAACAGGTTCAACCCGAAGGGCGGCGTGAACATCCCGATCGAGAGGTTCACGGTGAGGATGATGCCGAAGTGGACGAGGTCCACCCCCATGGTCCGCACGATCGGGACGAGCAGGGGGGTGAGGATGAGCGTCGCCGACGTCGGGTCGATCAGGCAACCGACGATCATCAGGAAGACGTTGAGGGCCGCCAGCATCAGCCAGGCGGGCAGGTGGAGCGCCTCGATCACCGCCACGGTGGCCTGAGGCACGCCGCTGATGGTCAACAGCCAGGAGAAGACGCCGGAAGCGGCCACGATGATCATGATCTGCGCGGTCAGGAACATCGAGTTGCCCGCGAGGTCCCACAGGCGGGCCCAGGTGACGTCCCGGTAGATGTAGCGGGTGACCACGATCCCGTAGACGCTGGCGATCCCGGCCGCCTCGGTCGGCGTACAGATGCCGGTGTAGATGCTGCCCAGGATGACGACCGGGGCTCCCAACGCCCACAGCCCCTGGCGGGTGGCGCGGGCGAACGGCCTCCAGCGGAAGGGCTCCACGCGCTCGAACGGGCGCCCCCGCGCGTAGAAGACGATGTAGACCGCGGTGAGAAGGCCGATGAGAAGCCCGGGAAGGACGCCGCCGATGAACAGAGCCGCCACCGACTGCTCGGCCGCGGTCCCGTAAAGGATCATGAGGATGCTGGGCGGGATGATGCTGGCGATGGCGCCCGACGAGGTGACGAGCCCCAGCGCGAACTTCTCCTCGTAGCCGTTGGCCCGCAGGGCCGGGTACATGATCCGGCCCACCGCGGCCAGGGTGGCCGGGCTCGACCCCGAGATCGCCCCGAAGAACTCGCAGGTGCCGACGGTGGTGAGGGCCAGGCTGCCCCGCACGCCGCCGAAGATGGACTGGACCCAGCGGATGAGTCGCGCGGAGATCCCGCCCTGCCCCATGACCTCCCCGGCGAAGATGAAGAAGGGCACGGCCAGCAGCGCGAAGCTGTCGATGCTGCCGAACATGGTCTGGGGAATCACCGTGAAGGGGACGTCCAGAAAGAAGACCAGCAGGACGATCACCGTGACCAGCAGGATCAAGAAGACGGGCACGCCGAGGGCCAGCAGGGTGAAGGGGATCAGCGCCATGGCCCACCCCATCACTCGTCCCCCCGGGCGTACGTCTTCAACCGCCACACCAGCATGACGATCATCAGGGCGAAGCTGACCGGAATGGCCGCATAGGGAACGCTCATGGGAAGCTCGGCCACCACGCTGCGCTGGCCGGTCGACACCATCAGGGCCACGACGCGGAGCGACTGCCCGAGCACGAAGAGGGCGACCGCCAGGAAGGCCACCGTGGACAGCACATTCAGCCACCGGCGCACGCGGGGCGGGCTGAGACTGGAGACCGCGTCCATCCTGAGATGCTGGTTGTCCCAGGTCACCAGGGTAGCCCCCAGCATCACGCACCAGATCATGATGAAGACGAGGATCTCCTCGGCCCAGATGATCGGCTTGAGGAACACGTAGCGGCCCACGATGTTGGCGAAGTTCAGCGCCACCCCCGCCAGGATGAGGCCGGCGAGCACGGAGCGGATGGCGCGCAGGATCATCGCCGCGAAGCGGGGCGCCGGCGGCGGCGGGCAGGGACGGCCATCCACGTCGGACGGATCGGCAACCGGGGCAGGCTCACGCCGGGCGACCGGCCCGTTGCTCCCACAACGCTGTGAGCGCGGTCCGATCGACCTTGCCGTTGGCGTTCTTGGGAATGGACTCGACGATGAGGACGGCGGCGGGAACCTTGAAGGCCACGAGCCGGGCCCGGCAGTGCTCGAGCAGGGGCGACAGTGCGGCTGGCCGGCCCGGTCGCAGGGCCGCGAAGCCCACCGGCACCTCGCCGTAGATCTGGTCCGGAACGCCAACGGTGGCGGCCTCGGCGACGTCGGGATGCTCCAGCAGGCAGTTGGTGATCTCCAGGGTGGCGATGTTCACGCCGCCCTTGATGATGATCTCCTTCCGGCGCCCGGTGATGTAGACGTAGCCGTCGTCGTCCCGGCGCGCCAGGTCGCCGTTGCGGAAGCCGTCCGGGGGAATCGGCAGCAACCGGCCCGGGCCCTGCCAGTAGGCCGACGCCATCTGCCGGCCGCTGACGACCATTTCCCCTTCCTCGCCCGCCTTCACCTCACGGCCGGCGTCGTCGAGGATGCGGACGCGCATGTTGAGCGTCGGCCGGCCGATGGAGCCGAGACGCCGCTGGCCGGGGTGGTTGCCGCACATGAACCCGGTCTCGGTGCCCCCGGCCAGCTGCACGACGGGAATCCCGTAGGTCCGCTCGAACTCCAGCTGCTTGTCGGTGGAGAGCGGGGCCGTGCTCGACGTCATGAAGCGGAGCGTCGGCACGTCGGCCCGGGTCACGCCGGCCGGCCGGGCCAGCAGCATGTTGATCACGGTGGGAATCCCGACGGCGATGGTGACGCCGTAGGCCCGCACCCACTCGAAGAACCGCGTCTGGGAGAACTTGCGCGCCAGGACCAGCGTGGCCCCTGTCTGCATCGCGGGCCCGATGGACAGGATCGCGGGGGAAGACCAGCTGAAGTGGCGATAGTCGAGGATCGTGTCGGCCGCGGTGATCTCCAGCCGGTCGACCGAGGACTCGCTCATGGCGTAGTACGCCTCGTGCGTCCAGATAGCGCCTTTGGGCGCGTCGGTGGTGCCCGAGGTGTAGTTGATGCAGGACCAATCACCGCGGCCCGGCCGCGACTTCACCGGCGCATCGGAGGCCGACCGCAGCGCCGTGAAGAGGTCGCCGGGCGGAGGGTCGGTCGCGGCCAGCATCCCGAACGAGATCCACCGCGCACCGGCTGCGGCCCCACCGCGGAGGGCGGCGGGGACGTCCTGGCTGCAGAAGACCAGCGTCGGTGCCACGTCGCCGAGGATCTGGTCCACGTGCTTTTCCCGGATCTCGACGTTGATGGGGTTGATGATCATGCCCGCCCGCAGCGTCCCCCAGAAGACCACCAGGGCCTCGATGGAGTTGTCGGCCAGAATCGAGACCCGGTCGCCGGGCCGGATCCCCGCGTCGGCGAGGAAATTCACGAAGCGCCGGGTGACCGCTTCGAACTGCCCGAAGGTGATGCGGCCGTCCTGGTCGGGGCTCTCGATGAAGACCTTGTCGGAACGGACGCGCGCGTGGGTCTCTAGCAGGGTGTTGACGTCGGTGTACGCCGTAGAGTGCGTGCCGTCGGACATCACGCCGGGTCAGATGCCCCGCTCGGCCAGGAACTTCGCGTAGTCGCGCTGGCCTTCCTTGCCCTTGCGGATCTGTTCCGGCGTGTAGAACCTGGCCAGGTCCACCAGCTCGACGTTGTAGCGGGCCCGGGCGAAGGCGTCCTTGTGGGCGAATGGCCGCGTGGCGTCGATACCGAGAGCCCCGGAGAAGCGGATGTTGCTCTGCGTCCACTGGCGGTCGCCGGCCGAGCTGCGCTCGGCGGGCTGAAACGTCTGGCCGAACCCGCCTTCGCAGATGGTCAGGAGGTCTTCGTTGGGGTTCACCCGGGTGGTGATCGCCCACAGGATGTCTTCCATGTTGTAGATGTCCACGTCCTCGTCGACGACGATGCCGAGGCGAGCGCCCAGTGAGATGGACAGCGCCGCGGTCAGGATGTTCCGCTGGAGCCCTTCGTCGCGGCCCCGGCGCTTCTTGACCTGGAAGATCACCCCGCCCCAGTCGGTCATGCCCATGGGGATGTGGGTGTCGATGCACAGCCCGGGCACGATCCGCTCGGCCATCTCGAGGAAGCACGCTTCCCGGACGATGCCGTCGATGAAGTGCTCGTCCATGCCGTGCACGATGAGGCCGTAGTAGAGCGGGCGGTCGGCTCGGTGGGTGATCGCGGTGGCCTGGAACTTGTAGGTGCGGTACGCCTTGCCCATGTAGCCCGACCACTCGGGGTGGAAGGGATGGACACCCTGCTGGTCGTCCCTCTCGGCCAGCGGGCTCTCCCACACTTTCTGGGTCGTGTCCAGGTAGCCCTCGATCACGTATTCGGCGTTGGCGATGGCCCAGGCGTCCTGAGTCCGCGCCTTCACCAGCTCGACCGGACGGCCCTGGATCGCTCCGGCTACGCCCAGCTCGTCGCAGCCGCGGGGCAGGATCACGTAGGTGAAGCCGGACCCCGCCATCATGGTGCAGGCCGGCGGCGTGCCGATGTTGATGGTGACCGGGATCGGGCCCCGCCGGTACCAGGCGGTGGCGACCTGGTCCATGTGCGAGCCGGGCGAGATCTGAAAGCTCGAATAATCGGGCCCGCGGAAGTTCATGCGGTTGTAACCGATGTGGGAGCCGCCCCAGAAGTGCTGGCCCCGGACCACGGTCTGGCCGGCGCCCAGGGTGCGACCGGGGTCGCTATCGGAGTGGGAGATCATCGGGACGACGCTCCACACATCGAGGTCCTTGGTGACCACGACCTCCTGGCAGGGAGCCTGGCTGACCTCCACCGGGGGCAGCGGGTTGCGCACGGCCTCGACGACCTTGTGCTTGAGCTGGCGCGGGTCGTCGACGGCGAAGAGCGTCGCGATGCGATCGGCGTTGGCGAAGACGTTGTTGCAGATCCGGGCGTTGGGGTAGCCCTTGACCTTGTTGAAGAGCAGCGCCGCGCCCCCGTCGAAGTGTTTCTGGATGGCCGCCACCTCCAGGTGGGGGTCGACCTCGACATCGGTGGTGACCAGCGCACCGATGGCATCGAGATAGTCGAGCGTGGAGCGCAGGCTGGACACATCCCTCTTCATCACGGGCCTCCCGTGCCGACGATACTGCGCTGGCCGCGACGGCGCCGTCAAGCGCCACGGCGGCGCCGACTTGCCGCCTTCCCTGAGCCCGCGTATAGTCTCGGGACGCGCTCGGCGCGAACGCTGCGATGGAGTGGTTCGACTCGCTCACCACGGAGCTGCTGGGCCGGAGCCCCTTCCGGAGCTCGGAGTACTTCAAGCGCTTCGCGGCCGGCGCCCTCACGGGCGAGCAGGTCTGGGAGCACATCGCCCAGCACTATCTCCTGGTCGCCTGGTTCCCCCGCATCTTCAGCGGTATCCATGCCCGCTGCGACGACCTGGAGGTTCGCAAGGAATGCGCCCGCCACCTGCTGGTCGAGGACCTCGGCTACTTCGACGGGCGCGTCGGCGGTACCCCGGATCACGACGAGCTGTTCCGCCGGATCGGTGACGACCTGGGGCATTCCCGCGACGAGTTCGACGCCATCGTCCCCGTGCCCGAGATGGCGGCCATCCTCGAGTTCTTCCGGCGCCTGGGCCACCAGGTGCCGTGGAGCGCCGCGCTGTGCGCCACCGCCTTGCTGGAGGAGGAAGTCGTGGAGATCGCCCGGACCGTGGGGCAGGCCCTCGTCCAGCATTACGGCGTGCGCCCCGAGTGGGGCGGCCTGAACTACTCGGTGCACGAGGCGATCGAGAAGGAAGAGGCGGGGGCGACCCGGCTGGCGATCGCTCGCCACATCCGCACGCCGGACGAACGCCGAGCGGCCGAGGCCGCGATGCGAGAGATGCACGACCTCCTCGAGCGCTACGCTGCCGGTCTGGCGCGCCGCCACCTTTCCTGAGCCTCCGGGATGCCACTGGTCGCCGCGCTGGCCTGCCCCCACACGCCTCAGCTGCTGGTGCGCCCGGAGACCGAAGATCGGGACCTCGTACTGCGCGTCCACGCTGCCTACCGACGGGTGAAGCAGCTGCTGACCGAGGCGCGGCTGGATGCCCTGTGCGTGGTGGGGGGCGACCACATCGAAGGGTTCTTCCTCGATGCCGTGCCGGCCTTCGCCGTCTACGTGGGCGCCAGCGTGTCGGGGCGCTTCGGCCGGTACGAGTACTCCTTCCCGGTCCACGAGCCCCTGGCCCGGGCCATCCTTCAGCAGGGCATCGAGCGGGACTTCGACCTGGTCTACAGCCAGGACCTCCGGCTGGATTACGCGTTCTACGTGCCGCTGCACTTCGCGGCGCCCGACCCGCCGGTGCCCATCGTCCCGCTCTACGTCAACGTCTATCTGCCCCCCCAGCCCACGCCCCGGCGGTGCTACGCCTGGGGCCGAGCGCTCCGCGAGATCCTCGATGGGCGACCCGAGCGCGTCGCCGTGCTGGCCTCGGGTGGCATGTCCCATTACCCGGGGACCGATCGCTATGCCTCACCGGACTTCGACTGGGACCGCCAGCTCCTGGCCGCGCTCGCCGCCGGCCGCGGCGCGGAGACGGCCCGATTGACCGGCGAGGAGCTCGACAAGGCGGGCAACGTCGAGCTGCGGACCTGGATCACCCTGCTGGGCGCGGTGGGTTCGGCTCGCGCCGACGTCGTCTGCTATGAGCCGTCCTGGCACCACGGCAACGCGGTCGTCACGTGGGCGGTTCCGGTCGCAGGAGGGCAGCGGTGAGCACGCATTACTTCTTTCCCCCGGCCAAGGCCTATCCCTTGAACCACTGCCTGTTCCGCCTGAAGTCGGACCAGGCGTACCGGGCCCGGTTCCTGGCTGATGCCGAAGCGGCGATGGACGAGGTGGGGCTCGACGAGGCCGCGCGCGGGGCGCTGCGCGGGTTCGACCGGGACCGCCTCGTCGAGGTCGGGGCGCATCCTTACCTGGTGTTCATGGCCGACTTGCGCGTTCGAATGGAGCGGACGCCGGCCGCCTTCGAGTATTTCTAGAGCTGCAGGCGTTTCTTGATGCGCTCGATGGCCTCTTCCGTCGCCTCGCGGCCGCCGAAGGCGGTGAGCCGCAGATACCCCTCGCCGCTCGGGCCGAAGCCCGCGCCAGGCGTGCCCACGACGTGGGCTTCGTTGAGGAGCTTGTCGAAGAAGCTCCAGGAGTCGAGCCCTCCCGGCGTCTTCACCCACAGGTAGGGCGCATTGCGGCCGCCGTAGACCGTGAGACCGACCGCGGTCAGGCCCTCCCGGATGATCCGCGCGTTGTCCAGATAGAAGTCGACCTGTGCGCGCACCTGCTGCGCGCCCTCGTCCGAGTAGACGGCGGCGGCGGCTCGCTGCACGATGTAGGGCACGCTGTTGTACTTGGTGGACTGCCGGCGGAACCACATGGGATTGAGGCTCACCGGCTCCCCCGCGGGGTCGCGGCCGGTGAGCTCTTTGGGCACCACCGTGAAGGCGCAGCGGGTGCCGGTGAAGCCCGCGTTCTTGGAGAACGAGCGGAACTCGATGGCGACTTCACGGGCGCCTTCCACTTCGTAGATCGAACGGGGCACACCCGGGTCGCGCACGTAGGCTTCGTAGGCCGCGTCGTACAGGATCACGGCCCCCTGCCGCCGGGCGTAGTCGATCCACCGGCGAAGCGCGGGCACGGACATGACCGCGCCGGTCGGGTTGTTGGGGTAGCAGAGGTAGATCAGGTCCACGGGGCGATCGGGCAGCGCCGGCTGGAAGTCGTTCTCCGCGGTGCAGGGCAGGTAGGCGATGCCGGCGTAACGGCCGCTGGCATCGGAAGCCCCGGCCCGCCCGGCCATGACGTTGCTGTCCACGTAGACCGGGTAGACCGGATCCATCACCGCGACCACGCACTCCGGGGCGAAGATCTCCTGGATGTTGCCGGTGTCCTGCTTGCCGCCGTCGCTCACGAAGATCTCGTCCGGGCTCAGCCGCACGCCCCGGGGCGCGTAATCCCGCTCGACGATCAGCTCGACGAGGAAGTCGTAGCCGGCTTCCGGCCCGTACCCGCGGAAGGTCTCGGCCCGGGCCATCTCGTCCACCGCCTCGTGCAGCGCTCCCACGAGGGCCGGGGCCAGCGGCTGGGTGACATCGCCGATCCCGAGGCGGATCAGGCGCGCGTCCGGATGCGCGGCCTGGAAGGTCTTCAGGCGACGGGCGATCTCGCTGAACAGGTAGCTGCTCTTCAGCTTCGCGTAGTGCTGGTTGACCCGGGCCACGGCATTAGATCATCAGCAAACGGCCTCGGGGTCAAGGCAGTAGCGCTCCATGGCCGATGCGGCCCAGCGGGCGACGGTGAGCGACCGGCCGTCGGTCTCGAAGATCACGGCCCCGTCGCGGTCGGTCCGGTAGACACGAGCGCCGATGGCCTCCAGGCGGGCCAGGGTCTCCGGGGCCGGATGGCCATAGCCGTTGCGCGAGCCCACCGAGATCACGGCGAAGGCCGGGCGGACGGCCGCCAGGAACTCTGTAGTGCTGCCGTGGCGCGAGCCGTGGTGAGCGACCTTGAGCACCGTGGCTCCGAGCGGGCGCCCCGTGGCCAGCAGCTCCCGTTCCGCCGCCGCCGTCATATCGGAAGCGAACAGGAAGGACACGAGCCCGTGGTCGATCCTCACCACGAGCGCCTCGTCGTTGCCTCGCGGGGCCGGCGCCCCTACCGGCGGGCCGAGATGGAGCACCGGCACGCCCCCGATCCACCGGCGGCCCCCTGGGGGGACGGCCGTCCACTCCTCGGCGATAGTGAAGCGCCGCCGGACGGCTGGCATCCCGCCGGCGTGATCCTGGTCGTCGTGGGTCGTCATCGCCACGGCCAGGCCCAGGAACCCGCGGTTCCACAGGAACGGCGCGACGACCCGCTCGCCCGTATCGAGCCGCAGCGGTCCACCCGGCCCGGCGTCGATGAGCATCGCAGGCCCCTCCGGCGTTTCCACCACGATGGCGTCACCCTGGCCCACGTCGAGGACCGTGACGCGGAGTCGGCCGTCTGCCGGCCGCGCCAGCGGCCAGACGCTGATCACCAGCGCCAAGACGAGGAGCAGCCCGACACCGCCGGCGGCCCGGCGGGCTCGGGCCGGCGACGTCGGGCGGAGCTGCCAGGCGATGCGCCCACCGCCCAGGGCCAGCACGTAGGCGACGACGGCGGCGGCCGGAGGCGCGGGCAGATGCACGAGCGCCCCGGGCATCGCGGCCGCCAGGGCGGCGCTCCAGCGCAGCAGGAGCAGCAACGGCCAGGTGGCGTGCAGGAAGAGGGAGCCCGCGGTGGCCTGGGCGAGCGTCAGGCTGCCGCCCGCGAGCCCGAGCACGGTCGTGAGCCCGGCCACGGGCACGACGGCGAGGTTGGCGACGGGGCCGATGAGCGAGAGCTGATTGAAGTGCACGAGCGTGACCGGCAGGACGGCGATCTGCGCGGCCACGCTGACGCCCAGCGCGCCGGTCAGCCAGCCGCGCGGGAGCGGGGCCAGGATGATCCCCAGCGTGGCGGCGAAGGACAGCTGAAAGCCTGGTTCCAGGAGATCCCCTGGACGCGCCGCGAGGATCAGCAGGGCTGCCATCGCCAGGCTGTTCAATGCCGCGGCCTCGCGCTCGAGTAGCAGGGCGCTCAGGACGAGGATGGCCACGACGACCGCCCGGAGGACCGAGGGCTCCGGCCCGACGACCAGCGCGAAGGCGAGCACCCCGGCGATGGCCCCCACTGCGGCGCCCCGGCGGCCAGCGCGCCCCAGCCTCAGCAGCGCCCAGATCGAGCCGGCCACCAGCGCGACGTTGAAGCCGGAGACCGCGAGCACGTGGTAGACGCCGGCCCGCCGGAAGGCCTCGTCGAGCTCGGGCGGCAGATCGGCTCGATCGCCGAGCAGGAGACCGGCCAGCAGCGCGGCCGATGCCGGTGGCAACGAGTCGGCGATGGCTGCGCGAACCATCGATCGGACCCTGCCCGGCCACGACGGCTCCACCGGCGGGCCCGCGGTGAGCCGCTCGGCGCGGGCGCTGCCGACCACCAGGATGTCCTGACGGCGCAGGTGGGCCGCGTAGTCGAACCCGCCGGGGTTGCGGAAGCTTCGTGCCTCGTGCAAACGGGCCTCCACGCCGACGCGCTGGCCCGCAGTCAACGGTGGCAGCCCGGCTCCATAGGCGGTGAGGCGAATACGCCCGCAGTGGAGCGCGCCTGCCACCCGGTCGACCTCGACGAGCAGCTGCACCCGATCGGGCGCCAGGCGCACCGGCTCCGCGGCGAGGCGGCCCTCGACCGGGGCCGTGACCGGCAGGGCGAGATGGGCGACGTGACCGGGCGGCAGCGGCAATGGAGCGGCGCGCAGGGCTCCGGCGGCTCCGACGCCTACCAGCAACAACCCGACGGCGATGGTGGATCGACCCAGGATCGGCAGGCTGATGCCCCAGGCGAGCGCGATGATCAGGACCGGCCAGGCCACCGACGGCGGGAACCAGGGCTGCACGGCGATCCCACCGGCGAAGGCGAGCGCCACCGGGACCAGCGGGACACGCGCGGCCACGGCTGGTCACTCGCCGACGGTGACGAACTTCCGCAGACGCTCCAGCTTGGCGGCGCCGATCCCTCTCACGGCGCGCAGGTCCTCGATCGACCCGAAGGCACCGCCCACTTGCCGGCGTTCCACGATTCGGGCGGCGAGCCAGGGCCCGACGCCAGGCAGGCGCGCCAGCTCGGCCGCCGTGGCGTGATTGAGGTCGACCGGCCGGTGGTCGGCGGCCGCGGCGGTCTGGACGGCGGGCCGCCTGTCGAGCTGCTCGAGGCGCTCGGCGAGGACGGGATGCGCGGCACGCCACTGTCGAACGGCCAGCCCGGCGCCGGCGGCTGCGAGGAAGACGAAGAGCAGCAGGAGCTGCCGCCCGGTGTAGAGCGCCATGCCGCTCACCATGCACCAGGCGGTGAGCGGCCGCTAGAGTGGAAGAAACCTGACTGCCGTCAGTGGCGGCGATTGCTAGCGATCAGCGGTCACGGGCAGAGGGCGGCCCGGGTGATGGTGATCGTGTCTTTGGCGTGCCACTCCGAAGCGGCGAATGCCTCGTTGATCTGCTCGAGCGGGTAGGTGTGGGAGATCAGCCTGTCGAATGGCCAGCGGCGGCGGTTGCGCACGAGAAAGTCCAGGGCCCGCGGGATCACCCAGGGGTCGTACATGATCACGCCGACGATGCGCTTGGCGCCCCAGACGAGTTGAGCCGGCTCGAGCTCGACCCTGGCGCCGCGGCTGATCGTGCCGATCTCCAGATATGTCCCGCCCTGGCGCAGCATCTCGAGCCCCTCGGGGATGACCTCCGGGAAGCCGACGAAGTCACAGACGACGTGGGCGCCCGCGCCCCCGGTGAGCGTGCGGACGAGGTTCACGCGCTCCTTGCGGTCGCTGACTTCGCGCAGATCGATGGTGTGATCGGCGCCAAAGGCCCGGGCCAGCTGCAGCCGACCGGGAAGGCGATCGATCACGATCACGACCGAGGCGCCCAGGTCCCGCGCGACGGCGGCGGCCTGCAGGCCGAGGCCGCCGGCGCCCTGCAGGACGACCGTGTCCCCCAGCCGCACGCCTGCCGTGTGCAGGCCGAAGATGACCTGGGAGAGGGCACAGTTCACGGGCGCCACCAGCGTGTCGGGAAGCTCGTCGGGCACCTTGAAGATGGCTCCCCCGGGACGCAGGTAGTAATACTCGGCGAAGGCGCCGTGGAAGTGGGGGAACTGCGACGGGCCGAGCGGCCGGCCGACCTTGGCCAGGCACGCCGCCGGCTGCTTGTCGAGACAGGCCGGACACCGGCCGCAGGGATAGAAGTACGCGTAGGCGACCCGATCGCCCTCGGCCAGCGGCCGGCCGAGCGAATCCGTCTTCACCCGCGCGCCCAGGCGGGCGACACGGCCTGTCATCTCGTGGCCGAAGATCCAGCCGTCGGCAGGCAGCTTGAGCGGCGCGTCGCCGCGCCAGAAGTGGAGGTCGGAACCGCACACGTTGGCCAGGGAGACCCGAACCAGGACGGCGTCGGGCTCGACGTCGGGCAGGGGCAGCTCCCGGATCTCGAACGGCTTGCCGGGACCGAAGAAGACGGCGGCCCTACCGGTAGCCACGTCGGCGCTCCTCAGAGCTCGGCCCCGCGGGCCTGGCTCAGCTCGAAGTCGTCGTGCAGCGCGCGCACCGCCAGCTCGGCGTACTTGTCCTCGATGACGCAGGAGATGGCGATCTCCGAGGTCGAGATCATCTGGATGTTGATACCTTCCCGGGCCAGGACGGCGAACATGCGAGCGGCCACGCCCGAGTGGCTGCGCATGCCCACGCCGAGGATGGACACCTTGGCCACCCGCTCGTCGTGGACGAGGCCCTGGGCGCCCACTTTCTTCGCCACGGCGTCCAGGGTCGCCACGGCCCGGGCGTAATCGCCGCGGGCGACGGTGAAGGACATGTCCGTGTAGCCGTCGCGGCTGATGTTCTGCACGATCATGTCGACGATGATGCCCTTGTCGGCGATGGCGCCGAAGACCTGCGCGGCGATGCCGGGCCGGTCGGGCACCCGCAAGATGGAGATCTTGGCCTGGCTCCGGTCGTGGGTGACGCCGGTGACGACGACCTCTTCCATGCCCTGCTCCTCTTTGGTGACCAGCGTTCCCGCGTCCAGCTTGAAGGTGGAGCGGACGTGGACGGGCACGGCGTATTTCTTGGCGAACTCCACGGACCTCGACTGCAAGACCTTGGCGCCCAGGCTCGCCATCTCCAGCATTTCGTCGTAGGTGATGCGGCTGAGCTTGCGCGCGTCGGGCACGACGTTGGGATCGGCGGTGTACACGCCGTCGACGTCCGTGTAGATCTCGCAGAGATCCGCTTTGAGGGCCGCGGCCAGTGCGACGGCGGTGAGGTCGGAGCCGCCGCGGCCCAGCGTGGTGATCTCGTCCGTATCGCTCAGCCCCTGGAATCCCGCGACCACGGCGATTTCCCCGGCGTCCAAGGCCTCCCGCACCCGGTCGGCGGTGATGCGGGTGATGCGGGCGCGCGTGTGCTCGGTATCCGTGCGAAAACCGGCTTGCGAGCCGGTGAAGGAGCGGGCCGGGTGGCCAAGGGTCTGCAGGGCCATGGCCAGCAGCGCGATCGTCACCTGCTCGCCGGTGGCCAGCAACATGTCCATCTCGCGGGCGTCGGGGGTGGGCGTGATCTGCTGGGCCAGCGTGATGAGGCCGTCGGTGGTCTTGCCCATGGCCGAGACCACGACCACGACTAGATTGTCGCGAGCCTGCTCGGCCACGCGGCGGGCCACGTTGGTGATTCGCGCGGCATCGGCGACGGAGGACCCGCCGTACTTCTGCACGATCAAGCCCACGACTCGAGCATCGTATCACCTGAGTTGCGGTCCAGTCGAATGCGCGCGCTCGCATCAGACCCCGCCCTCTGGGGCCGGCGGCCGGCGGGCCTCAGTCAGGCTCAGGTGCTCGTGCAGCAGGTAGAGCCAGCCGATCGCGGTGATCGGGATGACCTGGCTGGCGTGGAAGACGATCGCGTAGCCGAGGGCCGAGGGGCGGGCGACGTCGAAGATAGCCAGGGCCAGCACCGCCGCGTAGTGGAAGACCCCCACGTACCCGGGCGCCGACGGCACGCTGATGCCCAGGCCGACGAAGGCGAGCACGGTCCAGGCGGCGATCACCGGCAGGTCCAGCTCCATCGCTCGAAAGGCCACCCAGGCGGCGAGCGCCGGCATGATCCATACCAGGACGCTCCACACCGCCAGGGGGGCCCGATGCGCAGGACTGCGGATGCCGTCGAGGCCGTGGACGAAGCGCTCCAGGACGACGGCCAGACGGCCGGCGCCACGGGGCCAGCGCGTCAGGAGCTTTCGGGCTAGCCGCGGGCCGGCCTCGGGGGCCACCGTCAGCCAGCCCAGCACGGCCACCGCCACCATGTCGATGGCGAGCAGCGTGGCCGCACCCCAGCGGAAGATCGGCGGCACCGGAATGAGCAGCACGAGCACCCCGAGGATCAGGACGATGGCCAGGCTGTCGAGGACGCGCTCGACGATGAGGGTGGCCAGGGTCGTCCAGAAGCCACGGTGCCAGCGGCGGGCCACCACGTAGACCCGCACGACCTCGCCGGCGCGGAAGGGCAGCACGTTGTTGGCCATGTAGCCGATCATCATGGCCGGCACCAGCCCGGGCGGCTCGGGCCCGGGCGGAAAGAGATAGCGCCAGCGCCGCGCCCGCACCCAGAGCCCGCCGGTGCCCAGCGCGGCGCTGAGGATCACCCAGCCGAGGCGAGTCTGACGGAGCTGATCGGCCAGCTCGGCCAGGTCCACGCTCCAGAGCAGGAAGACGAGCAGCCCGGCGCTGAGGGCGAGTCCGGCGGCGAGCTTCAGCCGATTCAACGCCGCGGTCGCCGTTCAGAGCCCGAGTTGCGCGAGGACGGCCTTGAGATCGGCGGGGACGGTGCTGGGGCGCGAGGCCGACTCCAGGGCGGTGTCGGTGTCCTTCAAGCCGTGTCCGGTCAGTGTGAGCACCAGGGTGGAGGCGGCCTCGAAGCGGCCGGCCTTCACGCCCTTGATGAGCCCGGCCACGGTCGCGGCCGAGGCGGGCTCCATGAAGATGCCCTCGGCCCGGGCCAGCAGACGATACGCCTGGAGGATCTCCTCGTCGGTCACGGTGTCGATCCAGCCGCGCGAGTCCTTGAGCGCCTCCAGCGCCGGCCCCCAGCTGGCCGGATTTCCGATCTTGATGGCGGTCGCGACGGTACGCGGCTCGGGGATGATTCTGTTTTCATAGATCGGGGCGGCCCCGGCCGCCTGGAAGCCGACCATCCGGGGCAGCTCCTTCGCCCGGCCCGCCTTGTGATACTCGCGGTAACCCCGCCAGTAGGCGGTGATGTTCCCGGCGTTGCCTACCGGAACCAGGTGGTAGTCGGGAGCGCGGCCGAGCTGGTCGACGATTTCGAAGGACGCGGTCTTCTGGCCCTCCAGGCGAAACGGGTTGAGGGAGTTCACCAGCGTGACCGGATGCGTTTGGGAGATCTGCCGCACGATGGCCAGGGCCTGATCGAAGTTGCCGTCCACCATCACGACCTTTGCCCCGTGGATGGCGGCCTGGGAGAGCTTGCCCAGCGCGATGGCGCCTTTCGGCACCATGACGAAGGCCTGCACGCCGGCCCGGGCGGCGAACGCCGCCGCCGAGGCCGAGGTGTTGCCGGTGGACGCGCAGATCACGGCCCGCGAACCCGCCTCCAGCGCCTTGGAGATGGCCATCGTCATGCCGCGATCCTTGAAGGACCCCGTGGGGTTGAAGCCCTCGCACTTGAGATAGATGTGCAGGCTGGGATCGATCGCCTCGGTCAGGCGCAGGGCCGGGATGAGCGGCGTGTTGCCCTCGTGCAGGGTCACGATCGGCGTCTTGTCGGACACCGGCAGAAACTCCCGGTAGCGGGCGATGACTCCCCGCCACGCCGCGCTCATTCCGTCATGCTTGAGCGCCGGCTTCGCCGGCGCCATCCGCTGCTGGGGATGGCTCGGAGGGGGCCGTCGCGCCCCACAGGGCGCGCCCGTGTATCGCCCCTCCGCTGCTCATGCCCCGCCCTCCACGCGGATCATCGCGGTCGGCGATGACACCACGCGCAGCTGGTCGATGGCGGCGAGGGCCGTGCGCATATCGCGCTCGCGGGCTTCATGGGTCATCATCACCACGGGAACCGCCTCGCCCGTGGCCCGGCCCTTCTGGATCACCGAAACGATGGAGATGTCGTTTTCGCCGAGGATGCCCGCCACCCGGGAAAGCACGCCGGGACGATCCTGGGCCATGACCCGCAGGTAGTAGCAGGAGCGGATGGCTTCCATCGGCCGCAGGGGCAGCGCGCCCGACCCCACGGAGGGCAGCTCCAGGGCCAGCGCGGGGATGCCGTGCGCGATCCGCCGGGCGATCTCCACGATGTCGGACCACACGGCCGAGGCGGTCGGCAACTGTCCCGCTCCGCGCCCGTAGAACATGAGGTCACCCACCGCGTGCCCGGTGAGAAACACGGCGTTGAAGACGCCGGAGACGGCGGCCAGCGGCGCGTCAGCGGGGATCATCGTGGGGTGGACGCGAACTTCCAGGCCACCGTCGCTGGCCTTGGCGATCGCCAGCAGCTTCACTCGGTAGCCGAGCTCGCGCGCGTAGGCGATGTCCTGAATGCTGATCCGGGTGATGCCTTCCGTGTGGATGTCCTTGAGGTCCACGAAGGTGCGAAAGGCCAGCGTGACCAGGATCTGCAGCTTGTGGGCGGAGTCGAGCCCCTCGACGTCCAGCGTGGGGTCGGCTTCGGCGTACCCGTGGGCCTGGGCCTCCTTCAGCACCACGGCGAAGTCGAGGCCCTCGTCGGTCATCTTCGACAGGATGTAGTTGGAGGTGCCGTTGACGATGCCGAAGACCGACAGGACCCGGTTGGCGACCAGCCCCTCCTTGATCGATCGGATGAGCGGAATGCCGCCCGCCACCGCCGCCTCGAAGGCCAGGGTCACGCCCCTCCGCCTGGCCTCCTGGTAGAGCTCCGGGCCGTGATGGGCCAGCAGCGCCTTGTTGGCCGTGACCACGTGCTTGCCGGCGGCCAGGGCGCGCAGGATGAAGGAGCGGGCCGGCTCCAGGCCCCCGACGAGCTCGATGACGACGTGGACGCCGGGATCGTCGAGCACGCGGGCGGCCTCGGTCGTCAGGGGCAGGCGGGCCAGGTCGAGGCCCTCGCGGGGCCGGGTCACATCGAGATCGGCGACGGCGGCGAGAGTCAGCCGGCAGCCAGCCCGCTCCTCCAGCATGCCGCGCTCGGACTCGAGCAGCTTGACGACGCCGCCGCCGACCGTACCGAGGCCGAGCAGGCCGAGCCGGACTTCCTTCACTTCAACGGCCGAGGTGCTTGAGGCCGCGCAGCGCCTGCCGGATCCGCTGCTCGTTCTCTACCAGGGCGAACCGGACGTAGCCCTCGCCGTACTCGCCGAAGCCGATGCCCGGGGAGACGGCGACCTTGGCCTCCTGAATCAGGAGCTTGGCGAATTCCAGGGACCCGATGGCGCGGAACGCCTCGGGGATGGGCGCCCAGACGAACATGGTGCCCTGAGGCTTGGGCACGACCCAGCCCAGCTTGTTGAGGCCGTCGACCAGGACGTTGCGGCGGCGGCGGTGGACCTCGACGATGTCGGCCACCACCGATTGGTCGCCCTCCAGCGCGATGATCCCGGCGATCTGCACGGGCTGAAAGGCACCGTAGTCCAGGTACGATTTGATACGGGACAGCGCGTGGATCATGGTCCGGTTTCCGCACGCGAAGGCCAGGCGCCAGCCGGCCATGTTGTACGACTTCGAGGTGGAGAACAGCTCGACCCCCACGTCTTTGGCCCCCGGCACCTCGAGGAACGAGGGAGGCCGGTAGCCGTCGAAGGCGAAGTCGGCGTAGGCGAAGTCGTGAACCACCATCAAGCGGTGCTCGCGGGCGAATTCGACGACGCGTTCGAAGAAGGCCCGGTCCACGCACATGGTGGTGGGGTTGTGCGGGAACGACAGGATGAGCAGCTTGGCCTTGGGCCAGGCCAGCCGGGCCGTCTCTTGCAGGCGCGCGAAGAACTCGTCGGCGCTGCCGCTCAAGGGAACCGAGCGGAGATCGCCATCGGCGATGACGACCGAATAGGCGTGGATCGGGTACGTGGGGTTGGGCACGAGCACGCCGTCGCCCGGTTGCAGGACGGCCAGGGCCAGGTGGGCCAGACCCTCCTTGGCGCCGATGGTGGCGATGGCTTCGGTGTCGGGATCGAGCTCCACACCGTAGCGCTCGCGGTACCAACGGGTGATGGCGACCCGGATCCGGGTGATGCCGCGGGACGCGGAGTAGCGGTGGTTCTTGGGATTCTGGGCGGCTTCGATCAGCTTGGCGACGATGTGCTTGGGCGTCCCCAGGTCGGGGTTGCCCATGCCCAGGTCGATGATGTCCTCGCCTCGCGCGCGGGCCTTCGTCTTGAGGTCGTTGACGATCGCGAAAACGTAGGGGGGCAGGCGCTTGATTCGATAGAACTCATCCATGCGGGCGTCCTTTCACCGACATCCGAAGATGATACTTCGCGCCGTTCGGAAGTGTCAACAAATCGAGATCTCACGCATAGTTACGCCCCGTTCCTTCTGCTCGTCGCGCGCAAGGCCGGACACAAGTTGGCGCGCGCGTGTCGGAATGGCAGGTTTCTGCGCCCCAAGCGGTTGATTCTATTCGTATGAAAGTCGGCACGGCGCTTGCCGAGGTCCGGGGCATGGCCTTCGTACCTCCTGCCCCTTCGCTCGGCCGAGCCAAGACCCCGAACAGGCGAGTCGACCACAAACAGCAGTTCAGTCTCTTGATCGTCCGCGGGGATGGCGTCCGCGTCCTGCGGCTCAATTTCCCCCGGCGCCTGCCCGCGGTGCTGACGGCGGCGATGCTCGTGGCCACGGCGAGTCTGGCCACGCTGGTCGGCGACTGGTGGCACGTTCGGCAGCGGCTGAGCGATGCGGCGTCGCTCTTCCAGCAGGTCGATCAGCAGCAGGCGATGATCGACGCCTTCACCCGTGGGGCGGCCTCGCTGCGCCAGGAAGTGCAGGGGTGGCGGGACTTGCATGCGCGGATCTGGGAGCCGTTCGGGCCCGAAGTGACGCCCCGGCCGGCTCAGAGCGGGGTGGGCGGCAGCCGGTCCACTCCCAGCCAGCCTGCGAACCCAACGCCGCTGAGCGAGCTGGAGCTTCTCTCCGAGCAGGTCAAGGAGCAGGGTCAAAGCCTGCGGGCCCTCGATCGTCTGATCGGCAGGGCCCACAAGGCGTTGCGGGGGCTGCCCTCGCGGTGGCCGGTGAGGGGGGGCGTCAACTCCGAGTTCGGCAAGCGCGCCTCGCCGTGGACCAAAGAGCCGGAGTTTCATTCCGGGATGGACATCGCCGCTCATCGCGGCACGCCGGTGAAAGCGCCGGCGGCGGGCGTCGTGCAGCACGCCGGGCCCGGCGGCGAGTACGGGCTCGCCGTGATCATCAATCATGACAACGGCGTGCGGACGCTGTACGGTCACCTCTCGAAGGTCCTGGTCCAGCGGGGCCAGCGCGTGGACCGAGGTGGCGTGGTCGGACTGAGCGGCAACACGGGGCGCTCCTCGGGCCCGCACTTGCACTACGAAGTCTACGTCAACGGCCGGCCCGTGAACCCGCGCGCCTATCTGTGGGACGATGGAGGAGGTAGCGGGACGGCCGCGAGGCAATCGCCGGCGAAGAAGGCGGTGGCGCGGGCCACCCCGGCTCCGGAGCCCTCTCCCAGCGGCACCGTTGGAGACAGCGCATCAACAGCTCGCAAAGAAGTCCAGGCAGAGCCCGTTGAAGACGTCGGGTCGCTCCCAGAAGTACACGTGCCCAGCCCCGGGCACTAGGTCCAGCCGCGCGCCCGGCATCCGGGCGGCCAGCTCCCGAGAGAAGCGCGGCGGCAACAGGATGTCGTCCTCTCCCACGCTGACCAGCGTGGGACATCGGATGTCGGCCACCCGGTCCAGCGTGTCGTGCGTGACCACGGCCTCCAGCTGACGCAGAAAGCCGATCAGGTTTTGTGGGTAGGGGTTGGCCAGCGCGTTCTGGACGATCATCTCCACGAATTCCGGGCGCTCGTTGTAGGTCCTGGCCGCGAAGAGCCAGAACCCCATCAGCCGGAAGGCGCGCTCGTACCCCATCGCGCTGCGTACCTCGCGCCAGGTCGCGCTGAGCGCAGTGAGATAGTGATCCGGCCGAGCCAGGGTGCAGCCCAGGTGCAGGGCGCGGACACGGTCGGGGTGGCGCAGGGCAAGCTTCTGGGCGACCATCCCGCCCATCGACACGCCGACGACGCGGGCGCGCTCGATTCCCAGCGCGTCCAGGAGCCCGCGGGTGTCGTCGGCCATCATCGCCGTGGTGTACGGGATGTCGGGGGCATCGGTCTGCCCGGTCCCGCGGTTGTCGAACGCGATCACCCGGTACTGCGCGGCCAGCGCCGCCATCTGAAAGCCCCAGGCCAGGTGATCGCCGCTCAGCCCCATGATGAGGAGCAGGGGCTCGCCCGCGCCCGCCTCCACGTAGAACATCTCGATGTCCCCGACCCGGACCTTCGGCACGGCGACCGATGGTCCCGACTCAGATCGGGCGACAGATCAAGCGCCGCGGGGGATTGCGTCGGGGCATGGGCGTGGCGACAGCCCGGGTGCCCATGCCCTCTTCAAGCCGCCCGTGCCCTGTTCAATCAGCCCGGGTGCCCATGCCCTGTTCAAGCAGCCCATGCCCTGTCAACTCGTCGCGATGCCCGTGCGCACCTGGCAGGCGACCCAGTGCCCCCGCGACACCTCGCGCAGCACCTGCTCGTTGGACGCGCACGACGGCACGCGGATAGGGCAGCGGGTGTGGAAGCGGCAGCCGGAGGGCGGGTTGACCGGGCTGGGCACGTCGCCCTCCAGGATGATGCGCTTGCGCTTGACCGTGGGGTCGGGAATCGGGACGGCCGAGAGGAGGGCCTCCGTGTAGGGATGCTTGGGGTTGGTGTAGAGCTCCTTGGCCGGGGCGATTTCCACGATCTTCCCGAGGTACATCACCGCGACGCGGGTGGAGATGTGCTCCACCACCGAGAGGTCGTGGGCGATGAACAGATAGGTCAGGCCGAACTTCGCCTGAAGGTCTTCCAGCAGGTTGATGATCTGAGCCTGGATGGAGACGTCCAGGGCCGAGACCGGCTCGTCGGCCACGATGAGCTTGGGGTTCACGGCCAGGGCCCGCGCGATGCCGATGCGCTGCCGTTGCCCACCCGAGAACTCGTGGGGATACCGACGCAGGTGATCGGCGGTCAAGCCGACCGTCTCCAGCAGCTGCACCACGCGCTCTTCGCGCTGGCGCCGGTTGGGCGCCAGCTTGTGAATCACCAGCGCCTCCCCGATGATCGCGCCCACCGTCATCCGGGGATTCAGTGAAGCGTAGGGGTCCTGGAAGATGATCTGCATCTCTTTACGGAGCGCCCGGAGCGACCGCTTGTCGAGCGTGGTGACGTTCTTGTCCAGGAACCGGACGTTGCCGGAGGTCGGCTCGATGAGCCGCAGGATCGTCCGTCCGGTCGTGGACTTGCCGCAGCCGGACTCGCCCACCAGCCCGAGCGTCTCCCCGGGCATGATGTCGAAGGAGACGTCGTCCACGGCGTGCACCCGGGCCACTTCCCGCGAGAGCAGGCCGCCACGGATCGGAAAGTACTTCTTGAGGTTCTGCACGCTGAGGAGCGGGCTAGCCATGGCGGGCCTCAGTACAGGAAGCAGGCCACTTTGTGACCGGGCCTGACCTCTTTGAGTGGGGGCGTGCTGTCGTAGTACTGCGGCTTGGCGAACTGACAGCGGGGGGCAAAGCGGCAGCCCGGCTTGAGGTCGCCACGCAGGGTGGGGACCACGCCCTGGATCGTCTCCAGCTTGCGCCGCTGGGTCGCCGCCAGGTCGATGCGGGGGATCGACCGCAGGAGCCCTTGCGTGTAGGGGTGGAGCGGCTCCTTGAACAGCTCGGTGACCGGCGCCTCCTCCACCACCTGGGCGGCATACATCACCACGACCCGCTGAGCCGTCTCGGCGATCACGCCCATGTCGTGGGTGATCAGCATGACGGCCATGTTGAACTTCGCCTTCAGCTCGTTGAGCAATTCGAGGATTTGGGCCTGGATGGTCACGTCCAGCGCGGTGGTCGGCTCATCGGCGATGAGCAGCTTGGGGTTGCAGGACAGCGCCATGGCGATCATCACCCGCTGTCGCATACCGCCGGAGAGCTGGTGCGGGTACTCCTTCACGCGTCGCTCGGGATTGGGGATGTGGACGACGCGCAGCATCTCCACGGTCTTGTCGGTGGCGTCGCGCCGGCCCAGTCCCTCGTGCAGGCGAATGGCCTCGGCGATCTGCTCGCCCACGGTGAAGACCGGATTCAACGACGTCATCGGCTCCTGGAAGATCATCGCGATCTCTTTGCCGCGGATCTTGCGCATCTCGGCCGGGCTGAGCTCGAGCAGGTTGCGACCGGCGTAATTGATCTGGCCGGCCACGATCCGTCCGGGGGGCTGGGGGATCAGGCGCATCACGCTCAGGGCGGTGACGGACTTGCCGCAGCCCGACTCACCGACGATCCCCAGCGTCTCGCCTCTGTCGATGTAGAGGTCGACGCCATCGACGGCTCGCACGACCCCTTCGTCGGTGAAAAAGTGCGTCTTGAGACCCTTGATGTCCAGGAGACGTTCGGCCATGCGGGTCCTCCTTAACAGGGCACGGGCACCCGGGCTATCGCCACGCCCGTGCCCCGCCGGGACCACCCGCGGTGGTCGTCCGGCCACCCGATCTGAGTCGCGACTACCGGTGTCGCCACGCCCATGCCCCTCCGCGATCGCCCGTAGCGGTTCATCGGCCGCCCGACCTGAGTCGCGACCACCGGCATCGCCACGCCCGTGCCCCGCCAGGACCACCCGCGGCGGTCGTCCGGCCACCCGATCTGAGTCGCGACCACCAGTATCGGTTTCGCCACGCCGTGCCCGGCCGGGACCGCCAGCGGCGAGAAGCTACCATCGTGGTGCGATCTCGGCGAAGGCGTCCAGCGCGCGCGTGATATCGTCGGCGTCCACGTCTTTGTGCGTCACGCAGCGGATGGCCGTGGGCCCGATCGCGTGGATTTTGACCTTGCGCGCCAGGCAGCCGCGCGTGAGATCCTCGGCATCGGCTGGCCGGCGGACCCGGAAGATCACGATGTTGGTCTGCACCGTCGACAGATCTATCGAGATGCCCGGGAGCCGGGCCAGTCCCTCGGCCAGGCGCCGGGCGTTGGCGTGGTCCTCGGCCAACCGATCCACCATCCGCTGAAGCGCCACCACACCGGCGGCGGCGAGCACGCCGGCCTGCCGCATCCCGCCGCCGAGCATCTTCCGGATACGCCGGGCGCGGGCGATGAAGTCGGCGCGGCCGCACACCACGGAGCCGACGGGCGCTCCCAGGCCCTTGCTCAGGCAGAAGGTGACGGAGTCGACGTAGCGAGTGAACTCGCGGGCGTGCCGCTTGAGCGCGATCGCCGCGTTGAACAGGCGGGCGCCGTCGAGGTGGACCGGCACCCCCGCCTCGTGCGCCACGGCGGCCACGGCGGCGATCTCCTCCGGAGCGCAGCAGGTGCCGCCGTGCCGGTTGTGGGTGTTTTCCAGGCACACCAGCCCGGTCGGGGGAATGTGGATGTTGGCCGGCCGCAACGCCTCGCGGACCTGATCCTGGCTGAGAAAGCCGCGCTCGGTTTTTACCGGGCGCATCTGCACACCCCCGATCACCGCGGCCCCGCCGACCTCATAGTTGAAGATGTGCGAGTCGATGTCCAGGACGACTTCCTGCCCGGGCCGGGTCTGGGCCAGGACCGACACCAGGTTGCCTTGCGTGCCCGACGTGACGAACAGGCCGGCTTCCTTGTCCAGTTGCGCAGCGGCCAGGGCCTCCAGCTGCCTGACCGTGGGATCTTCCTCCCACACGTCGTCGCCCAGCTCGGCCCGGACCATGGCTTCGCGCATCTCGGGAGTGGGCAGCGTCAGCGTGTCCGACCGGAGGTCCACGATGTCGTGCACGCAGCTATCCTCTCACCGTTGCGCCCGCAGCCGCTGGGCGGCGCGCCGGCCGAAGTCGGTGTGCGAGAATTCTTGCGTCAGCCGTGAGAGCAGCTCACGCGCCTGGAGCTTCTTGCCTTCCCTCAGATTGACCTCGGCCAGGAGCCAGAGAGCCTCGGGCACGACCAGCGTGCGGGGATACTCGCGGAGGACGAGCTCGAGGCGCTGGCGTGCCGCGCCGGGGTTGCCCTGGGTGAAGTAGTAGTTCGCCACCCACACCTCCTTCTGGGCGAGACGACCCCGACAGATGTCGACCTTGGCCAGGGCCTCGGTGGCGTAGCGGCTCTCCGGATACTCTTTGACCAGCTTCCGGAACTGCTCGAGCGCCTTGCTGGCGACCGTCTGGTCCTGCTCGATGGGCTTGACCTGATCGTAGTAGGCCATGGCCAGGCGATACTGGGCGAGATCGGCGATCTCGTGCCGGGGGTAGAACGACATGAAGGTCTCGAGCTCGCCGATGGCCTTGACGAATTCCGCTTCCCGGTAGTACGCCTCCCCGATGAGGAAGCGGGCCCGCGGGGCGAAGGCAGAGTTGGGGTGTCGCTCCACGAGCCGCCGGAAGTGCTGCCGCGCCTCCTCGTAGCTCCGCCGCTCCAGCTCCGTGTTCCCCAGCCCGTAGAGCTCGTCGGGCGGCGGAACCGGCGCGGGGGCAGCCCGAAGCAACGCGCAGCCCGCCAGCGTGAGGAGCAGGCCCGCGAGAGCGAGACATCGGAACCCGAACACCGCGTGGGGCATGAGCCTAAAGTTGCATGTATATACCACACTCGCCAGGGAAATATCCCTCGACTTGGGCGCGGGTCAGCGGCGGCCGGGGCCGGGGTCGGCGGCGCTTGTCTGGCCCGGAGCGGGTCCCGGAGCCCCCCGCGCTCTAGAGCAGCTTCTCCATCACGATGGTGTCCACCCAGGCGCCGTCGAGGCGGCCCTGCTCGCGGTAGATGCCCACGGTACGGAAGCCGAATTTCTCGTACAGGGCGATGCCACCCGTGTTGGTGGGGAAGGCCGACAGCACCAGCTTGTGGAACCCGTGCTCGCGGGCCAGCGCCACGAGCCGCTCCAGCAGGGCGCTGCCGACTCCCTTGCCGCGCCACGCCCGCTCGACGTAGACGGAGAAGTCAGCCACGAACCGGTACGCCTCGCGCGGGTTGAAGACGTTGAGGCTTCCCCAGCCGACGATCGTCGGGGCGGGGGCGGCCACCTCGGTCACGATGACGGGGTGGCGAGGCCCGCGACCAGCCAGCCACTGCCGCCGCTCCGCGACCGTGCGCAGCTCGGTTTCCAGCGTGGCCACCCGGTCCTCGATGCCCTCGTTGTAGATGCGGCAGATCGCCTCGGCGTCGGTCTCGGTGGCCGCGCGCACCCGGTACTGGCTCACATCAGCTCCCGAGCGTCGAGGCGCCCCTCCTTCTGTAACCGGGCGAACTCCTCCAGCGTCCGTCGAATGCCCCGCTCCAGCGACGTGGCGGGCGCCGGCCCCAGGTCGGCTTGATACCGGGAGTCGTCGAGAGCGTCGGGAAAGGGGATCGGATGCTCGACGTGAGAGATGAGGCCCTGGGCCGAGGGCCACGCCTCCCCGATATGCCGGACCACATCGGCCACGGCGGCCGACGCCCCGTGGAGGTTGTAGACCCGTGAGCCGCCCAGGCTCGAGCGGGCGGCGGCGATGAACGCGCGGGCGACGTCCTCGGTGAAGATCAGATCGGTTCGACCGCCCCACCGGATCTGGAACTTCCGCCCGAGGACGGCGGCCTTCATGGCGAGAGTCGGATCCGCGGTGAGACCGAAGTCCCGCCCCGGCCCGTACACCGTCAATGGCCGAACGCCCATCGACGGGATGCCGTGCTCTTCCCAGTAGATGCGCGCGGTTTCCTCGTTGGCGACCTTGTACACCCCGTAGTGGGTGGCCGGCCGCGGCGGAGCATCGTCGGCGACCGGCCCCGGCGGGTACAGGCCGGGCGGACCGAAGACAGCGGCCGACGACGCGTAGACGACGCGCTCGACCCGACCCCCGCTGGCCCGGGCCGCTTCGAACACGTTGGCCGTGCCCACGACGTTCACGAGCGCTCCCTTCGCGGGATCCTGCCGGCACAGTGGCACCTGCCAGGCCGCCAGGTGCACGATGCGCTGGATCCGGAGGTCCCGGACCAGCTGGACCAGGCGATCCCGATCGGCGATGTCGCCGCGCTCCACCGTCAGCTGACTGGCCGCGTCGAAGCCGACGATCATCCGCAACCGCCACGGATCGTCGCCGAGGTCGTAGAGGATGGGCCGTTCGCCCGAGGCGAGCAAGCCGCGCACGACCCAGGCGCCGATGCAGCCGAACGCGCCTGTCACCAGGACGCTCACGGGCGCAGACGATACCACATCGCTCACGGCTATAATGGCGGCCGCATGTTCAAGAGTGAGCGGTTCTTCCGCGAAGCCTGGCCGACCATCTCCCAGGCCGTCGAGTCGGGCGCCGACGCCGGACGAGCCGCGCGGTGGATCCTGACGCGCGCCGGTCTCAACCCCGG
Organism: Candidatus Methylomirabilota bacterium; assembly: GCA_035709005.1. NCBI lineage: Bacteria > Methylomirabilota (SeqCode) > Candidatus Methylomirabilota bacterium. The sequence continues at coordinate 44,858 of DASTFB010000047.1, forward strand.
CGCGCGCGTGCTCGACGCCCCCTGCGGCTTCGGCCGGCACGCCGTGGAGTTCGCGCGGCTGGGCTATGCGGTGACCGGCGTGGACTTCAACGAGACGGAGCTGGCTCGCGCGCGCGACGCGGCCGCCCGGGCGGGAGTGACGCTCCGCCTCATCTGCCAGGACATGCGCGACATGGACTTCGCCGGGGAATTCGAGCTCGCCGTGAACCTCTTCAGCAGCATCGGCTACTTCACCGACGACGAGGACCGCTTGCTGCTGGACCGCTTCTGGCGCGCCCTGGGACCGGGTGGCGTCTTCGTGATCGACACCCGGAACCGGGATCAGGTGGTCCGCTCGCTGCCGGCCGAGGAGCGCCAGCGCAACGACGACTGGACTCTGCGCATCGAGAATCGCTTCGACCCGACCACGAGCCGGTGGGCGGCGCGCTGGTGGCGGATCGGCCCCGAGGCCGCCGAGGACGGCCCGGGCGACTTCGTCGGCGAGAGCGAGATCCGGCTGTACGCCGCCCACGAGCTGCGCGCCATGCTGCGTCCCGACCGCTGGAGCCGGGTCGATCTCTACGGAGGCCTCGACGGCACGCCGTTCTCTCTGGACGCCCGGCGCCTGGTCTTCGTCGCCCACAAGTAAGGAGGGCATCCTGGCGAGCCCCGAGGTCTGGGCCCGGCTCGGTGTTCGGGAGGAGTAGAATCGCGCTATGCCGATCGACGCTCGTCACCCCCGCGAAATCCGGGCCGACATCAGGGCGGGCGCGCTGACCGGCGTGACCGCTGGTCTCGGTCCCGGTTACGTGCAGGCCAACCTCGCCGTGCTGCCCCGGGAGCACGCCTACGACTTTCTGCTGTTCTGTCAGCGCAACCCGCGGCCGTGCCCGCTCCTGGAAGTCACCGACGTGGGTTCCCCCGAGCCGGCGGGCGTCGCTCCGGGCGCCGACCTCCGCACCGACCTCTCCCGCTACCGGATCTACAAGGACGGCGTGCTGGCCGACGAGGTGACCGATGTCCGCGCCTTCTGGCGCGACGACCTCGTGGCCTTCCTGCTCGGCTGCTCGTTCACGTTCGAGTGGGCCTTGATGGAGGCGGGCATCCCCCTGTGGCACGTCGAGCACGGGCGCAATGTCGCCATGTGGCGCACCTCGATCGCCTGCCGCAGCGCCGGCCGCTTCCACGGGCCCATGGTCGTCTCCATGCGGCCCGTCGCCGCCGAGCACCTGGCCAAGGCCGTCACCGCCAGCGCCCGGTTCCCCGGCGCGCACGGCGCCCCCGTGCACATTGGAAATCCCGACGCCATCGGCATTCGCGACATCACCCGCCCCGACTGGGGTGATGCGCAGGAGTTTCGCGCCGGCGACGTTCCCGTGTTCTGGGCGTGCGGCGTCACACCGCAGGCGGTAGCGCTGGCTTCCCGGCCCCCGTTGATGATCACCCACAGCCCCGGCCACATGTTCATCACCGACGTGTCCAACTCCGCGCTGGCCGTCCTCTGATCACCGGGTGACGCCGCGGGTGATCGCGACTCCGATCGGGTGCCCGACACACCGCCGCGGGCGATCGCGGCGGGCCCCGGGCGTGGCGAAGGCGGTGGTCGCGGCTCAGATCGGGCGGGAGAATGGCCGCCGCGGGCGATCGCGGCGGGGCACGGGCGTGGCGAAGCCCGGGTGCCCGTGCCCGGTTCAATGATCTTCAATCCCTGCGGCGACCTGGCCGTTTCCGTGGAGCTCGACGAGCAGATCAGCGTCGAGGTCAACACGCGCGTGCGGGCGCTGGAGTTCCTCATCCAGCAAAAGGGGCTGCCGGGCGTGGTCGAGATGGTCCCGAGCTTCCGGGCCCTGCTCGTCTACTACGACCCGCTGGCCGTCGACTACGACGCGCTCTGCGCGGCCATCGCCGAGCTGGAGCCTCAGGCCGAGGCTGCCGTACTGCCGCCGGCGCGCACGGTGGAGCTGCCGTGCTGCTATGATCCCGAGCTCGGCCTCGATCTGTCCGCAGCCGCCCAGCGCATCGGGACCTCCGTCGACGACCTGATAGCCCTGCATGCCGGGGCCTCGTACCTCGTGTACTTCATCGGCTTCACCCCCGGACTGCCGTACATGGGTGGACTGCCCGAGCGGCTGCGGATCCCCCGCCTGGAGACCCCGCGCACGAAGGTGCCGGCGGGAAGCGTGGGGATCGGCGGTGGCCAGTGTTGCATCTATTCGGTCGACAGCCCGGGCGGGTACTGGATCCTCGGTCGTACGCCGCGCACGCTCTACGACCCCGGGGCCGACGAGCCGACGCTGCTGCGGCCCGGCGACCGCGTGCGTTTCCGGCCGATCTCCCGCGCCGAGTTCGCCGAGCTCGAGCAGAGCCGGGACTCTGATCGGGTGAGAGATCGGAAGCCGAGCGCGATTCCGGCGGGGCACGGGGGTGGCGACAGCCCGGGTGCCCATGCCCTGATAAAAATTCTGGATCCGGGGCCGCAGACGACGGTGCAGGATCTGGGCCGCCGCGGATACCTGCGGTTCGGCATCCCGCCGGCGGGCCCGGTCGATCCCGCCGCCTTCATTCTCGCCAACCGTCTGGTGGGCAACGCCGACGGCGCGGCTGGGCTCGAATGTACCGTCGTCGGCCCTCGCTTCGTGGCCGAGAACGCCTGCGCCATCGCCGTCACCGGCGCGACGCTGCCGGTCACGGTCAACGGCCAGGACGCTCCCATGTGGACGACGCTCCCGCTCGTGCCGGGCGACGTGGTGAAGCTGGGGGCGGCCCGGACCGGGGTCCGCGGCTACATCGCCTTCTCCGGCGGGATCGACGTGCCGGAGGTGCTGGGCGCGCGGGCCACGTACTTGCGAGGGCGCCTGGGCGGGCTCGGGGGGCGCGTGCTGCGGCGGGACGACGAGCTCGCGCTCGCTCCGGCGCCCGCGCCGGTCGTGCGTCGGGTGTCGGCGTCCGCATGGCCGCGCCTGGACACGGAGCCCGAGATCCGTGTCGTGCCCGGGCCCCAGCAGGACCGCTTCACCGCCGAGGGGCTCGCCGCGCTCCTGGGCGGGCCCTACGAGATGCTGCCGCAGTCCGATCGCATGGGCGCTCGGCTGCGCGGCCCTCGCATCGCGCACAGCCGCGGGCACGATATCATCTCGGACGGCATCGCGCTCGGCAGCATCCAGGTGCCCGGCGACGGCCAGCCCATCGTGCTCCTCGTCGACCGCCAGTCGACCGGCGGCTATACGAAGGTGGCCACGGTGTGCTCTTTCGACATCGGGCGCCTGGGACAGGTAAAACCTGGCCAGCGGCTGCGCTTCCGGGCCATCCCCCTGGCCGAGGCGCATCGGGCGCTCGTGACGTGGCTGGCTAGACTGGACGGTGCGCTCGACGCTGCCTGATCGGAGGATTGATGAGCATCGATCGTGAGCTGAATGAGTACCTGGCCAAGACGAGCCGCTCCCGGAGCCTGCACGAAGAAGCGGTGGCGGTGATGCCAGGCGGGAATAGCCGGACCACGACCTTCTTCGACCCCTACTCCCTCTACTTCCAGCGGGGTCAGGGCGCTCACATCTGGGATGCCGACGGGATCGATCGGCTCGACTTCAACGGCAACTACACGAGTCTGATCCTCGGTCACGCCCCTCCCGAGGTCGTCAAGGCCGCGCAAGAGGCGGCGGCCCTCGGCCTCTCGTTTCCGGGCCCCACCGAATACGAGCTGCGACTGGCCGAAGTGCTGAGCCGTCGCGTGCCCTCCATGCAGACCCTCCGCTTCACCAATTCCGGGACCGAGGCGACGATGAACGCGGTGCGGCTGGCCCGCGCCGCCACCGGGCGGCCCCGGATCGCCAAGTTCGAGGGTGCCTATCACGGCACCCACGACTCGGTCATGGTCAGCGTGTCGCCCGATCCCCGGACCGCCGGGGGCCGTCGGCGCCCGAAACCGGTGCCGTGGTCGGCAGGAGTCCTGCCCGCCACGGTAAAGCACACCGTCGTGCTGCCCTGGAACGATGCGGAGGCCTGCGGGGAGATCATCGACCGGGAGGCGGCGAACCTCGCCGCCGTCGTCGTCGATCCCCTGCTGGGCATCGGCGGCATCATTCCCCCGCTGGACGGGTTTCTGCAGCATCTACGGGCGGTGACCGAGCGTCATGGCGTCCTGCTCGTGTTCGACGAAGTGATCTCCTTTCGCGTGGCCTGGGGCGGGGCCCAGGAGCGCTTCGGCGTCCGTCCCGATCTGACGACCCTGGGTAAGATCATCGGGGGCGGCCTGCCCGTCGGGGCCTTCGGTGGCCGGCCCGATCTCATGGCCGCATACGATCCCCGCAAGGGGGGCGCGCGCATCAGTCACGGTGGAACCTTCAACGCCAACCCGGTGACGATGGCCGCCGGGCTGGCGACGATGAATTTAATCACGCCGGAGGCGCTGAGCCGGCTCGACGCGCTGGGCGAGCGGCTCCGGGGCGGGGTGACTCGGCTGCTCCAGGCCACGCGGCGGCGGGGACAGGTGAGCGGGATCGGCTCGCTCTTCTGCCTGCACTGGACGTCGGGCCCCCTCACCGATTACCGCTCGAGCCGGCCCAAGGATCCCCAGACGCCGATGCGCGTGTTCATGGGTCTCCTCAACGAGGGGATCGTCCTCAGCCAGCGTGGCCTGGGCGCGTGCTCGCTGGCGATGACGGAGGAGGACATCGACCGGTTCGTCAACGCCCTGGCCCGCGTCCTGGCCCGGGAGTAGGAGCCCACCATGCCGACGCAGAAATTCATCGACCTCAACTGTGACATGGGCGAAAGCTACGGGCGCTGGACGCTCGGAGCGGACGCCGAGATCATGCCCTTCATCACCTCAGCCAACGTCGCCTGCGGTTTCCACGGGGGCGACCCCCACGTGATGCGCAAGACCGTGGAGCTGGCCCTCCGGCATGGGGTAGCCGTCGGCTCGCACCCGTCTCTGCCCGACCTCATGGGCTTCGGGCGGCGGGTGATGGATGTCACGCCGCAGGAGCTGAAGGATTACCTCCACTACCAGTCGGGCGCGCTGCGCGAGTTCCTGCGCGCCGCCGGCTCCGAGCTGCAGCACGTCAAGCCGCACGGCATCCTGTACACGATGATGGAGCGGCAGGAGTTCGAGGCGCTGGGCCGGGCCTGCGGTGAGGCGGTGCAGGAGTCGCGCGATCCGAAGCTCATTCTCATGACCCTGGCGGCAGGCAAGTGCGACCAGGCCTGCCGGAAGATGGGCGTGCGGGTGGCGTCGGAGGGTTTCGCCGACCGCGCCTACAACGTGGATCTCACCCTGGTGTCCCGCAGGCTGTCGGGTTCGCTGATCACCGATCCCCAGAAGGCGGCGGCCCAGGCCGTACGGATGGCGATGGAGGGCAAGGTCCGGACCATCGACGGCGTGGACGTGGACATCTCCGTGCAGACGATCTGCTGTCACGGCGACACGCCGGGCGCCGACCGAATCGTGCGGGCGGTGAGGGAGGCGCTGGACCGGGCCGGCTGCCAGGTCAAGCCCCTGCGGGACTGGCTCCCGGCGGCTTGACCCCCATCGTATGGAAATGTTTTACTGAGGCCCCCTGATGGACGCGCCCCTCAAGCGGACACCCCTGTTCAAGCTCCACGTGGAGGCGGGGGCCCGCATGGTGCCGTTTGCCGGCTGGGAGATGCCCGTGCAGTACACCTCGATCATCGAGGAGCACCGCACGGTGCGCAGCGCGGTGGGCCTGTTCGATGTGAGCCACATGGGTGAGTTCGAGGTCGAGGGCCCCCAGGCGCTGGCCGCCGCCCAGCATCTCACCACGAACGACGTGGCGGCGCTGGAGATCGGCCAGGTGCAGTATTCGCTGCTCTGCTACCCGGACGGCGGCATCGTCGACGATCTCACGCTCTATCGCCTCGGCCCCGATCGCTACATGATGACCGTGAACGCCGGGAACATCGACAAGGACTGGACGTGGGTGACGCAGCAGAGCAAACGATTCACCGACGCGCGCTGGCGCAACGTGTCCGCGGACACCGCGCTGGTCGCCGTGCAGGGGCCTCGGGCCGAGCAGCTGGTGGGCCGGCTCGCCGCCATTGACGCCACCGCGATCGGTTACTACCGGTTCGCCGCGGGCGCGGTCGCCCGAGTGCCCGCGCGCATCTCACGCACCGGGTACACGGGCGAGGATGGGTTCGAGCTCTACGTGCAGGCCGCCGACGTCGAGCCTCTGTGGCGGGCGCTGCTCGAGGAGGGAGCCCAGACCGGAGCGCGCGCGATCGGCCTGGGCGCCCGTGACACGCTCCGGCTCGAGATGCGCTACGCCCTCTACGGTAACGACATCGACCAGACCACCAACCCCCTGGAAGCCGGGCTCGGCTGGGTCGTGAAGCCGGGTAAAGGCGACTTCCTGGGCCGCGAGGCGATCGAGCGCGCTCGGGCCGGCGGCCTGCGACGGCGGTTGATCGGCCTGGAGATGGCCGACCGCTCGATCGCCCGCCACGGCTACGTCGTGATGAAGGATGGCCGTCAGGTCGGAACCGTGACCTCCGGATCGTACGGCCCCTCGGTCGACAAGTCTATCGCCCTGGCCTACGTCGAGCCGGCGTTGGCCACCCCCGGCATTGAACTGGGCGTAGAGATTCGCGGGCAGATGCGGCCCGCTCGCGTCGTCAAGACGCCCTTCTACCCGCCCCGTGTCAAGAAAGCCGCGTAACCGTCCGATGCCAATGACGAGGCCACCATGGCGAACAACCCGCCCGAGCTGAGATACACGCGCGAGCACGAGTGGGCCAAGCAGGAAGGCGACACCGTGCGCGTCGGCATCACCCACTACGCGCAGGAGCAACTGGGTGACGTGGTGTTCGTCGAGCTGCCCAAGCCGGGAACCCGGGTGACCGCCCACAAGTCCTTCGGCGTCGTGGAATCGGTGAAGGCCGTGTCCGACCTGTTCGCGCCGGTCTCCGGCGAGGTCGTCGAGACCAACGCCGAGCTGACGAAGAAGCCGGAGCTGGTGAACCAGGATCCCTACGGGCGAGGCTGGATGCTGCTCATCAAGGCGGCCGATCCCGGCGAGTGGGATCAGCTGCTCACGGTGGAGCAGTACGAGGCCTACATCGCCGCCGCCGGTCACTGATGCGCTATCTGCCCAACACCCGCCAGAACCAGCGCGCCATGCTGGACGCCATCGGCGTCCACTCCATCGACGATCTCCTCAAGAAGATTCCGCCCAAGGCGCGGCTCAGCCGGCCGCTGCACCTGCCGCCGGCGCTGGCGGAGATGGATCTCATCCGGCACATGCGGCAGCTGGCAGCGACGAACGCCGATGCCGACGAGACGGTGTGCTTCCTGGGCGGCGGCGCCTATGACCACTACGTGCCCAGCCCCGTCAACCACCTGATCTCCCGCGGGGAGTTTTTCACGGCCTACACGCCGTATCAGCCCGAGGCCAGCCAGGGGACGCTCCGGAGCATCTACGAGTACCAGACGATGATCGCGGAGCTGACCGGCATGGACGTGGCCAACGCCTCGATCTACGATGGCGCCTCCTCCCTGGCCGAAGCCGCGCTCATGGCTCACGCCGTCACCGGCCGCGGAGAGATCGTGCTGGCGGCCGGAGTGAACCCCCTGTATCGACGGGTCGTCGCCACCTACTGTCAGGGCCTCGGCCTGCGCCTGCGGGACGTGCCGGCCCCCGAGGGTATCCTGGACCGTGACGCAGCCCGCCGGATGGTGGGCGGCCGGACGGCGGCGCTCGTCGTGCAATCACCGAACTTCTACGGTTGCCTGGAAGACGTCGCCGCCGCCGCCGAGCTGACCCATGCCGCCGGCGCGCTGATGATCGTCGCGAGCGATCCCGCTAATCTCGGTGTGCTGGAGGCGCCCGGCCGTCAGGGCGCGGACATCGTCGTCGGCGAGGGCCAGGGCCTGGGCGTGCCACTCTCCTACGGGGGACCCTACCTCGGCGTCTTCGCGGCCAAGCAGGAATTCGTCCGCCGCCTCCCCGGCCGGCTCGTCGGCGCCACCGTGGACATCGACGGCCGCCGGGGATTCACGCTGACGCTGCAGACTCGCGAGCAGCACATCCGCCGCGGCCGGGCCACCTCCAACATCTGCACGAACGTGGCGCTCTGCGCCCTCATGGCCACGGTGTACCTGGCCATCCTCGGCCGCCGGGGCCTGGCCCGGGCCGGCGAGCTGAGCATGGCCAAGGCCCACTATGCTGCCGAGCGGCTCACCCGGGTGCCAGGGGTGAGCCTTCGTTTCCCGGCCCCGTTCTTCAAGGAGTTCGCGCTCCGGTTGCCCAAGGCGCCGGAGCGGGTGGTGGCCAGGCTGGCCAGAGAGGGCATCCTGGCCGGGATCCCGCTCAAGCCTTTCGACCGGAAGCTCGGCGATGGCCTGCTGGTGGCGGTCACCGAGAAGCGCACTCGCGAGGAGATCGACCGGCTGGCCGGCGCGCTCACGAAGGCGGTCGCCTGATGCCGTTCGACAACGCCCCCACCTACGACAAGCTGATCTTCGAGCTGTCCTCGCCGGGGCGCTCGGCGTATTCGCTGCCCGAGCCGGACGTAGACGTGGACGCCGCCCGGAGCCAGATCCCGGCACAGTATCTGCGACAGGAGCCCCCCGCGCTGCCCGAGGTCTCCGAGCTGGACGTGGTGCGCCACTACTCCCGGCTGAGCCAGCTCAACTACGGTCTCGACACACACTTCTACCCGCTCGGCTCGTGCACGATGAAGTACAACCCGAAGCTCAACGAGGACATGGCCCGGTTGCCCGGCTTCGCCCGGCTCCATCCGCTGACGCCCGAGCTCCTGGCCCAGGGCGCGCTGCGGCTCATGCACGAGCTGGCGGGGCTGCTGGCCGAGATCGCCGGGATGGATGCGGTCTCCCTGCAGCCGGCGGCAGGGGCCCAGGGCGAGCTGGCCGGCGTGCTCATGATCCGGGCCTGGCACCAGGCCAACGGCGAGAAACGCACCAAGGTGCTGGTGCCCGACTCGGCGCACGGCACCAACCCGGCCTCGACGGTTATCGCCGGGTTCGAGGTGATCGAGGTCAAGTCGGACGCCAACGGTGAAGTGGACCTGGGAGACCTCGAGCGCCATCTGGGCCCGGACGTGGCGGCCTTCATGATCACCATGCCCAACACGCTGGGCAACTTCGAGCCGCGCATCGTCGAGATCATCGAGATGTGCCACGCCCGCGGCGTGCAGGTGTACATGGATGGCGCCAATTTCAACGCCATCCTGGGCATCAGCCGGCCCGGCGACCTCGGATTCGACGTCTGCCACTTCAACCTGCACAAGACCTTCACCACCCCTCACGGGGGCGGTGGCCCCGGGGCCGGTCCCGTCGGCGTCAAGAGCCACCTGGAGCCGTTTCTGCCCGTCCCGGTCGTCGCCAGGGACGACGGGCGGTACCGCCTGGACTGGAAGCGGCCGAAGAGCATCGGTAAGCTCCACGGGCTCTGGGGCAATTTCGGCATGCTGGTCCGCGCCTACACGTACATCCGGACCATGGGAGCGGACGGGCTGCGCAGCGTCTCGGAGAACGCCGTCCTCAACGCCAATTACGTCCTGAAACGTCTGGAGGGGCACTACGACGTGGCCGCCCCGGGGCCGTGCATGCACGAGTGCGTGGTGTCGGCCCGGCGGCAGAAGCGGCTCGGGGTGACCGCCATGGACGTGGCCAAACGGCTGCTCGACCTGGGCTTCTACGCGCCCTCGACGTACTTTCCTTTGATCGTCGAGGAGGCGTTGATGATCGAGCCGACGGAGACGGAGTCCAAGGAGACGCTCGACGCCTTCTGTGACGCGATGATCCGGATCGCCCAGGAAGCCGAGAGCAACCCCGCCATCATCCACGAGGCTCCGGTGAGCACGCCGGTGCGGCGCCTGGACCAGACCAAGGCGGCCCGCGAGCCCGATCTGAGGTGGCAGCCGAAGCCGTAGACGCGTGCCCCGCGACGTCGGCCCCCGCGGCCGTGATACTTTGAAGAGCGGTCATGGAGCGCCTCTGGCGACTGCTGATCACCGAGCCGGTCGACGGCGCCACCAACATGGCCATCGACGAGGCCCTCTGGCGCAGCCGGCACGCCGGCGCTGGCCCGCCGACGCTCCGGTTCTTCGCGTGGGACCCCCCGACGGTTTCGCTTGGGTACGGGCAACCGCTCGACGAGGCCGTCGACGTCGCGGCCTGTCGGCGTCTCGGCGTCGGGCTGGTACGGCGGCCGACCGGAGGCAGCGCGATCTACCACGACGGGCCCGAGCGCGAGCTCACGTACAGCGTGGCCGCCGCCAACGCCGATTTGGGGACCGCCGACGACCTGCTGGCGACCTACAACTGGATTGCCCTGGCCCTCTGCCGGGGCTTGCGGGCTCTCGGCGCCGCGGCCGACATCGTGCCCATTCCGGAAGGGACCGGCCCCACCCCGGCCTTTTGTTTCGCCCGGACGGGCCGCTACGAAATCGAGGTGGCGGGCCGCAAGCTCGTGGGCAGCGCCCAGCGCCGCCAGGGCGCCTGCTTCCTGCAGCACGGCTCGGTCCTCCTGGGCGTGGACGAGAAGCGACTGGCCCTCGTCTTTCCCACGACCGCGGACCCGCTGACGACGATGACGACGCTGGAAGCGGCCCTCGCCCACCGGCCTCACTTCGACGACGTCGCGGCCGCGCTGAGGGAGTCGTTCGAGAAGGAGCACGGCGTGGTCCTTCAGCCGGGCGGGCTCAGCAGCGAGGAGACGGCGCAGGCCGAGGCGCTGGTGCGCGACAAGTACGCGACCGACGCCTGGCTGGCCGGTCCGGCGTGAGCCGCGAGTATCCGGCCCGCCCCCTGGTGGGCGTCGGCGCCGTCGTGCTGCACCAGGGACGCGTGCTGCTGGTCCGCCGCGGCGGCCAGCCCTCGTCGGGCAAGTGGAGCCTGCCCGGTGGTCTGGTCGAGCTCGGAGAGACGACGGCGGAGGCCATCCATCGGGAGATCCGCGAGGAGTGCGGCATCGGCATCACCGTGGTCGACGTGGCCGGCGTCCTCGACCGCGTCACCCGCGATGCCGAGGGTCGTGTCCGGTATCATTACGTGCTGATCGATTACCTGGCCTTCCCGAAATCCGAGGCCGTGGTGGCTGGCACCGACGCCGCCGAGTGCCGCTGGGTGGAGATCGAGCGAGTGAACGAGCTCGACGTCACCGACGGGCTGAGTGACATGATCCGCCGGGGACTGGCCCTGGCCAGAAGGGAGTCGTGATCGCCCGGGACATGAACGTTCAGGTCCTCGCCAGGCCGCTGACCGAGGTCAAAGCGGACGCCCTCGTGGTCGGACTGCCCGCCGAGGTCAAGGCCCTGCCGCTGCGTCTGGCAGCCCTGGATCGACGGGCCGGCGGCCTGCTCAAGAACGTGCTGGAGGCCGAGAAGTTCCAGGGCCGAACGGCCTCGGTCACCCATGTCCACACGGCCGGGCGGCTGCCCGCCGCGTGCGTGGTGGTGGTCGGTCTGGGCAACGGCAAGCCGGCCACCGGCGAGGTGCTGCGGCGGGCGGCCTCGGCGGCCCTCCGGCGCGCTCGCGATCTCGGCGCCCGCTCGGTGGCGGTGGAGCTTCTCGGGGATCGCCTGCCCACACGGCAGCGCGCCCACGCGCTGGTCGAAGGCGGAATCCTGGGCACGTACACCTTCGACCGCTACAAGCGAGAGAAGAGCGACAAGCTCGTGGACCGCCTCACGGTGGTCGTCCCCGATGCGCGGATGGCGCGGGAGGCCGGTGAGGGCGCGCGGCGCGGCGAGGTCTTCGCCCGGGCCACCTGGTTCGCCCGTGACCTCGTCAACGCGCCGGCCAACGACATCCATCCTACGCAGCTGGCTCGCGTGGCGACGCAGGTCGCCCGGGAAGGCAAGCTGAAGCTCCGCATCTATGACCGGGACGCCTGTCGCAAGCTCGGGATGGGAGCGTTCCTCGGGGTGGCCGCGGGAAGCGAGCAGCCCCCGAAGTTCATCCACCTGACCTACGCGCCGCGGGGCCGGGCTCGCAAGCGGGTCGCGGTGGTCGGCAAGGGCATCACGTTCGACGCCGGAGGCCTGGACCTCAAGTCGGCCGAGGGCATGCTCCGCATGAAGGACGACATGTCCGGCGCCGCCGCCGTCCTCGGCATCATGCACGCGCTGCCGCGGCTGCGGCCGACGGTCGAGGTCCACGGGCTGATCGCGGCTGCCGAGAACATGCCGTCGGGCTCGGCCATCCGCCCCGGCGACGTCCTGCGAGCCATGAACGGCACCACCATCGAGGTCGGCAACACGGATGCCGAAGGACGCCTGACCCTGGCCGATGCCCTGTGCTACGCCAACCAGCAGGTGAAGCCGGACGAGATCATCGATCTGGCGACGCTGACCGGCGCGTGCGTCGTCGCGCTGGGCCCGCTCTGCGCCGGCCTGTTCGCCAACGAGAAGTCCCTGGGCGATCGCCTGCTGGCCGCCGCCGAGGAGGCCGGCGAACGTCTGTGGCCCTTGCCGCTCATCGAGGACTATCGCGAGTTCCTCAAGAGCGACATCGCCGACCTCAACAACGTCGGCCCTCGGGGCGGCGGGGCCATCACGGCCGGCCTGTTCCTCAAGGAGTTCGCCGGCTCGACGCCGTGGGCGCATCTCGATATCGCGGGGCCGGCCTTCAGCGAGAAGGACTTGCCGCTGGCGCCCAAGGGCGGGACCGGCGTGGCCGTGCGCACGCTCCTCAGCTACCTGACCGCATGACCGGTCGCGTCGACCTGCACACGCATACCACCGCGTCCGACGGCACGCTGTCGCCCCGTGAGCTCGTCCTGGCCGCGGTCCGGCAGAGTGTGACCGTCCTCGCCGTCACCGACCACGATTCGACCGAGGGCCTGAGCGAGGCGATGACGGAGGCGGCCAAGCACGCCCCATTGACCATCGTGCCCGGTCTGGAGATCAACTGCGACGTCGAGGGCGCCGAGATCCACGTGCTCGGTTACCTCGTGAACTACGCGGCGCCCTGGTTCCAGGAGTTCCTGCGCGAGCAGCGCGCAGAGCGGGTGACCCGCGTCCACCGCATCGCCGAGCGCCTGGGCGAGCTGGGCATGCCGATCGATCCCGCCGAGGTCTTCACGCTCGCCGGGGAGGGAGCGGCGGGACGTCCGCACGTTGCCCAGGTGATGGTCAAGCGGGGCTACGTGAAGTCCGTCCGGGAGGCGTTCGACAAGTACCTCAGATCCGGTGGTCCGGCGAACGTGCCACGCCGCCGCCTCACCCCTCAGGAGGCCGTGCGCGTGATCCGGCGGGCGGGGGGGGTGCCGGTCCTGGCCCATCCCGGGCTGGCCGGCCGCGATGAGCTCATCCCCGAGCTGGTCGCGGTGGGACTCCTGGGGATCGAGACCTACTACGCCGAGCACTCGGCGGCTCAGGTCACCGAGTATCTGAGCCTGTGTCGACGGTACGATCTGGTCGCCACCGGCGGCTCCGACTATCACGGCCCCCAGAGCGGACGCACCAATCCCGTCGGGACACCCGCCGTGCCCTGGGCAGCCTGGGAAGAGCTCCAGCGGCGAGCGGACGGGGCGAGACGCGAGCCGGCTGGCGGTTGAGCCGGCCATGCGCGAGCCAGCCAAGGCGCAGCCGCCGCGACCGCTGACCGTCCAGGTGCTCGGCTTCAAAGACTGTCAGGACACGCGCAAGGCGCTCCGCTTCTTCGCGGAGCGCAGGGTCGCCGTTCACTTCGTGGATCTCGCCGAGCGTCCAGCGTCCCGCGGCGAGCTGCGCCGCTTTCAGGAGCGCTTCGGGGCCCCGGCCCTCATCGATCGCGAGCAGCCGCGCTTCCGGGCCCTGGGCCTGCACGTCAGCGGCGACTCCCCGGAGCGGCTGCTCGCCCGCGCTCTCACCGAGCCGCGCCTGCTGCGCACGCCGTTGGTACGAAGCGCCAACCGGGTGAGCGTGGGCCACGCCCCCCAGGAGTGGACGGTGTGGCTCCAGGCCGACCGCTCGCCCCGCTAGCGGAGAACCTTGCGGGCCCGGGCGGGGCTGCCCACGGTCATCACGACGATGGAAGAGCGGCCGGCCGCCGTCGCGTAGGCCGATCTGATGTTGATCCGGGCCTTCGCGACCTTCTCGGCGGTCCGCGCCAGCGTCCCCGGCTTGTTGGCCAGCCGCACGACGAATGCCGGTTCCTCGGTGGGACGATAGCCGGCCGCCCGCAGCGCCCGCCGCGCCTGGGCGACATTCCTGGTCAGGATGCGGATCTTGCCTCGGCCGGCAGCGTCACTCGCGCACAGCGCGGTGATGTTGACGCCGGCATCGGCCAGGGCTCTGGCCACGCCGGCCAGAACACCGGGTTGCGAGCGCAGCGTGAGCACGAGTTGGGTGAGCTTCGGCATGACGGGTCCCCCTTTCCTCGGGAAACGGTTCCGGGATGGCAGTCGAGCGGTCAGGCATACGCGGGAAAGACGCGCCGCACGATCTGGGGTGGATTGACCTGGAGCAGCCAGGCGGCCAGTCGGCGGGCCGCCCCGCGCACGGCGACGAACGTGATCGAGGCGTCGGCCACTACCTGGCCATGCTGATCCCACGCCGTGACGGTGGTGTCCAAGTAACGCGGGTCCTCGGGGCGCGGCCGAACGCTGTCCCGCCGTCCGCCCACCGTGATCGCCGTGCCGAAGGGCACGGACATGCGCAGCCTGATGGCCAGGTCGGTGGTCATGCCGGACTCGCCGCTGGCCAGAGCCCCCAGCCAGAACGCGGCCTCGTCGAGCAACGTGGTGAGGGCTACCGGCGCCAGCGTGCGATCGGCGGTGCAGAAGCGCTCCCGCGCCGGCCAGAGCCCCCACACGCTGTCGTCATCGCAGTTCAGGCGGACACCGAGCCCAAGCGGATTGTCGATGCCGCAGGCGAAACACGTCGCCGACACCGGCAACGGGTCACCCTCGGCGCCGTGGCGCGGGGAGCCGTTCTTCGGAGAAGAGGAAGCGCCGCGCCGGACCGCCCCCTCCACCAGCGGCGTGTCGGCGGCATCCAGCAGCGAGCAGGCGAGCGTGGCGTCGTCGGCGCGGTCGGCGACGAGGCGCAGCGGCACCCCGAGCGGCACGCGCTTGCGATAGACTCCGCGTAGCTCGGCCGCCGGCCACGCCTCGGCGAGCAGGCGGAAGGCCGCGAGGACGGAGCCGCCGTGCGCGGTGTCGGGCAGCCCCTGGAACGCGGGGTCCAGCGTGAGGATACGTTCGGCGCCGTGGACTTCCAGGCCGCGGCGAAGGACGGCGTCCGTCGTCGGCATGCGATAATCGCTCGTGTCGATTCTAGCGCACCGTCCCTTCATCCGGGCGACGGTCGTGAACTTCTTCTTCTTCGCCAGCCTCAACGGATTCGTGCTCCTGCCGCTGCACATCCAGCAACTCGGCGGGACGCCGGTGGAGATCGGCGTGGTCATGGGGGTCTACAGCGCGGTGGGGATCGTGAGCCAGCCGCTGCTGGGCCCCTGGATCGATGCCGTGGGCCGCCGGCCCTTCATGCTGTTCGGTGTCGTCGTCGTGCTGAGCTCGACCGTGCTGGCCACCGTGACCAGCACGATCGGCTGGCTGGCCGTCGTGCGCATCCTGCAGGGGCTCGGCTTCTCCGCGTTCTTCGTCGCGAACTTCGCCTACATCATCGACCTGGTGCCCCCGGCGGAGCGCGGCTGGGCGCTGGGCATCTACGGCGTGTCCGGGCTGGTCTCGGCCGCCCTGGCCCCACTCGTCGGCGAGTGGGTCGTCCGCCGCCTGGGATTCCGGCCGCTGTTCGCCCTGTGCGGGGTGCTGGCGGCGGTGGCGGCCGCCCTCGTCCTCGGCCTCCGCGAACGGCATCGTGACGTGGGAACGCCGGTGCGCGGCGCCGAGTGGGCGCGCCTGAGCCTCGAGGAAGTCTTCCGCCTGCACATGACGGTGACGTTGTTCTTCGGCCTGGGCACGGGCACGATCGCGACCTTCGTGCCGACCTTCGCCGAGAGCCTCGGGGTCACCACGCTGGCCCTCTTCTACACGGCGTACGCCGGAGCGGCCATGGCGGTGCGGATCCTGGGCGGGCATCTCATCGACACTCTGGGCCGCCGGGCGGTGATCGTGCCATCGATGTTCGGCCAGGCCCTGGCCGCCGCCCTGTTGGCTTTCCTGGGGCTGAGCCAGGCCGCCTCCGCCTCCCCACTGGTCCTGCTGGTGGGCGCAGGCTTCGTCGGCGGCGGCGCGCACGGCTTCCTCTACCCGGGGCTCGCCGCGCTCGTGACCGACCAGGCCTCGCCCGTTCGCCGCGGCGCGGTGGTGGGCGTCTTCAGCGCCGTGTTCCTGGTCGGCCACACGGCCGGGGCCTTCTTCTTCGGCTACGTCGTGCACGCCCTCGGCTACGGCCCGATGTGGGGTGTGCTGACCGCGCTGCTCCTGGGCGGCGCCGGCCTGAGCCTGCGGCTGCCCGGCGGTATGCCGGACGCGGCCGCCGCCTGACCGGGGGGCGCCGCTGCGTGAACGTCGCCGGTGCGTTTATACTGGGTCGCGCGACGCGATCGTCGGGCGCCGCCGGGGGTGGGACGATGTCGAACAACCGCACGATCGGAATGGCGCTGGTGGCCATCGCGCTCGCCCTCGCCGCCGGTCCGCGTTCCGATGCGGCCGCACCCGCCGTCAAGCCGGCCAGCATCCACGAAGTCGACGTCGTCGCCGTCTACCTCGATTCGGCGGTCCAGGCACCCAAGGTCGTTCTCGAGCGCAAGCACGACCGGCGGCGCTTCGAGATGGTCATCGGACTGGCCGAGATGAACGGCATCGCCATTCCGCTGAACGGCGTGACCCCGCCCCGGCCGTTGACCCACGACCTCTTCCTGACGCTGTTCGGTCGGCTCAAGGTCACGCTGACCCGCGTGGTGATCACCGACCTGCGCGACGACATCTATTACGCGCTGCTGCACTTCACGAGCGCGGCCGGTCAGCTGACGCTCGACTCACGGCCGTCCGACGCCATCGCCCTGGCCGTCCGGGCCAAGGTGCCGGTCTTCGTGGACGACCGGGTCTTCGAGAAGGCCGGGTCGGCGACGCGACAGCGGCGCCAATCCATCTGAGACGATGACGCCCCTGGACAGCAACGATCTGCACTGGGCGCTGCAGCGGCGCCTGGAAGACGTGTTCGCCAAGCTCGGCGAGAAGTATGGTGATCTCACCGGCCGCCTGGAAACGAGGATCCGGCCCGATGTCTCCTTCGACGAGGTGGGCGGGCTGCGTCAGGCCAAGGCCGCGCTGGGCGGCTTCAAGAACGCGCTCACCGCGCCCGAGCTCTACGGGCAGTGGGGCATCCAGCCACCGAAAGGCGTGCTGCTCTACGGGCCGCCGGGGACGGGCAAAGCCATGCTGGCCCGGGCCCTGGCCAGCGCCGCCGAGGCGATCTTCTTCCGTCTGCGGCTGCTGAACATCACCTCCAAGTTCGGCGCCAACACCGCCGAGCTGCTCCAGGAGATCCTGCGCATCGCCATCGGCGAAGGCCGCGTGGTGTTTCTGATGGAGGAGGTCGACGCGCTGTCCCTCGACCACCTGCTGCCGCCGCCCCAGGCCCGCGAGGCCAGCGCCCGGCTCGTCGCGGCGCTCTGCGAGAAGCTCGACGCCATGGAGGCGTCGGCGCGGGTCCTCATCGTGGGCTCCACGAGCCGGACCGACGCGCTGGACCCCGCCCTGGTCGCCCCGGGTCGTCTGGATCACCTCATCGAGATCACGCTGCCCGACGCCGCCGACCAGCAGGAGATCCTCGAGCTGCTGCGGGCCAAGATGGAAAAGCAGGCCGGCCGGCCGCTCTTCGAGCCGGTCGACTTTCGCACGCTGTCGCCGCTGATGGGGGGAATGAGCGGCGCCGACATCTCGGAAATCCTCACCCGGGCCCTGGAGGGCAAGGTCCAGCTCGCCGCCGATCGCGGTCAGGCGGGCCTGGTGACGACCGCGGACCTCCTGGACGCCGTCGACGGCTACAAGCGGGTGCGAGGCGTCGTGGAGAAAATCCGGTACGGGCAGTACCTCTGACGGCCCCGCCATGATCGCGTCCACACAGATCCGGGTCCGCTACAAGGACACCGACTGCATGAAGGTGGTCTACTACGGCAACTACCTCACCTACTTCGAAGTGGGCCGGGTCGAATACCTGCGCCAGGCGGGCATGGCCATGTCCGAGGTCGACCGAAAGATCCACATGCCGGTGGTGGAGACGCTGGTGCGCTACCTCCGGCCGGCCCGGCTCGACGACCTGCTCGAGGTGCGATGCTGGGTGAGCGAACGCAAGCGGGCCTCGTTCCGGTTCGCCTACGATCTACGCAACGCCGCCGGCGAGCCGGTGGCCACCGGCTACACGCTGCACGCCTGCTGGGATCCCGCCACCAGCCGGATGATCGCGGTGCCCCCGTGGCTGCAGGCGCTCATGCCTGTGATTGACACGCCGGAGGCCCGTGTATAATAGGCCGCGTTTGACCGGCCAGGCATGATCGAAGTCCAGGGTCTCACAAAACACTACGGCCCAGTCGCCGCGATCCGCGAGGTCTCCTTCTCGGTCGCGCCGGGCGAGATCGTAGGGTTCCTCGGCCCCAACGGGGCGGGGAAATCGACGACGATGCGCATCCTCTCCTGCTTCATGCCGGCGTCCAGCGGGACGGCTCGGGTAGCTGGCTACGACGTCTTCCACCAATCGATGGAGGTCCGCAAGCGGATCGGGTATCTGCCCGAAAGCGTCCCCCTTTACACGGACATGCGGGTGGCCGCGTACCTCGACTTCGTGGCCGAGGTCAAGGGCATCGGCCGGGCCGAGCGACGCCGGCGGGTGGGCGAGGCCATGGAGCGGTGTCTCATCAGCGACATGCAGCACCGCATGATCGGCAAGCTCTCCAAGGGCTATCGCCAGCGGGTGGGGCTGGCCCAGGCCATCATCAGCGACCCGGACGTGCTGATTCTCGACGAGCCCACCATCGGGCTCGATCCCAAGCAGATCACCGAGATCCGGGCCTTGATCAAGTCGTTCGCGGGCGATCACACGGTGATCCTGTCCACCCACATCCTGCCCGAGGTGTCCATGGTCTGCGGCGGGGTCATCATCATCAACAAGGGCATGATCGTGGCTCAGGGCCCCATCGACACGCTGGTGGAGCAGTTCTTCCCCACGTCGCGTGTGGAGGTCGAGATCGCCGGACCGCCGGCAGGGGTCCAGGAGGGGATGCGCCGCATCCCCGGGGTGGTCGACGTGCGCGCGCAGGGGCTGACCGACGGCCGGATCACCTACGTGGTGGAGTCGGCACGCGGGCGCGACGTGCGCAGCGAGATCTTCCAGATGGCCGCCCAGCAGAAATGGTCGCTGCAGGAGCTGCGCCGGGTGGGAATGACGCTGGAGGAGGTCTTCATCCGGGTGGTGGCCGGCGAGGACACGGCCGAGGCGGTGGCCGAGCCAGGAGCGGCGACATGAAGGTGTGGCCGATCTTCAAGAAGGAGATGCGGCTGTACTTCACTTCGCCCATCGCCTGGGTCATCCTGACCATATTCACGCTCATCACCGGCTACTTCTTCTACTCGATCTTCGCTTACTACACCCTGGCGTCCATGCAGTCGATGATGAACCCGATGATGGCGCGGGAGATGAACGTCAGCGACAGCGTGCTGCGGCCGCTCTTCTCGAACATCAGCGTCATCCTCCTCCTGCTCATGCCCCTGGTGACGATGCGCCTGTTCGCCGAAGAACGGCGGTCGGGGACGATCGAGCTGCTCCTCACCTATCCCGTCCGGGACGGGGCGGTCCTGGTGGGCAAGTACCTGGCCGCCGTGGCCATGTACGGGGTGATGCTGGCGCTGACCCTGGTCTACCCGGCCATGGTCCTGTACTTCACGCCCGTGGAATGGGGTGTCCTGGCCACCGGCTACCTGGGGCTGTTGCTGATGGGCGCCACGTTCCTCGCCGTCGGCGTCTTCGCGTCCTCGCTGACCGAGAACCAGATCGTCGCCTCCATCATCACCTTCGGTGTCCTCTTGATCTTCTGGGTGATCGGCTGGTCCGCCGATTACGCCGGCGGGATGTGGGGGCGGGTCCTGTCGCACATCTCGCTGCTCGAGCACTTCGACAGCTTCGCCAAGGGCGTACTGGACACCAAGGACATCCTCTACTACGTCAACTTCACGATCGTGGCGCTGTTCCTCACGCTGCGCTCGCTGGAGGCCCGGCGATGGAAGGGCTAGGCCGATGAGGCGGATGCTGGACTGGGTCGGGTACGTCGGCCTCGCCGCCCTGGCCGCGCTGGCCCTTCTCAAGCTCACGGGCTCCCCGCTGCTGAGCGGGTCCAGGGGCGCCTGGCTCTGGTGGGGGCTCCTGGTCGGCGGCGTCGTCCTCGTGCTGGCGTCGGCCCTGACGCACCTCGGCGACTTCCGGACCGCGTTGCGGGCTCGCACCGCCCGCTACGGCCTGAACACGGCGGTCATGGTGGTGCTGCTGCTGGGCATCATCGGGCTGGTGGAAGCGGTGTCCTACCGTCACAGTGCGCGCCTGGACCTCACGGAGAACCGGCGTCACAGCCTGGCTCCCCAGACCATCGAAATCCTGAAAACGCTCAAGACCGACGTCAACGCCATCGCCTTCTTCCGGAACGACCAGCCGGGCAAGCGGGTGGCCGAAGATCTTTTCACCCAGTACGCCCGCTATGGCGGCAGCCGCTTCACGTGGCGCGTCGTCGACCCCGATCGCGAGCCAGCGCTGGCGCGGCGCTACGGGGTGGAGTCTTACGGCACGGTCGTTCTGGAATCCAAGGACCGCTCCGAGAAGGTCCTGGATGCCGAAGAGGAGAAGCTCACCAACGGCCTGGTCAAGCTCACTCGCGAGGGCAAGCGTGTGGTCTACGTGGTGCAGGGCCACGGCGAGCGCGAGCTCACCAACAGCGACCGGCCCGGGTTCAGCGAAGCCAAGGCGGCCATGGAGCGCGCCAACTATGAGGTCAAGCCGCTCGTCCTGGCCAGGCAGGAGAAGATCCCGGCCGACGCGTCCGTGGTCGTCCTGCCCGGGCCCCGCACGGAGCTGCTCCCCCCCGAGCTGGACGCGCTCGACAAATACCTCGGAGACAACGGCAAGCTGCTGGCCATGCTCGACCCCACGATCCTGGGCGGCGTGCAGGTCGAGGGCATCAAGCGGCTGCTCGCCCGCTATGGCTTCGAGCTGGGGGAGAACCTCGTCGTCGAGGTCAATCCTCTCGGGCGAATGTTCGGCATCGGGCCCGAGGTGCCGATCGTCCAGCAGTATGAGACGCACCCGATCACGCGGGATCTGGCCGGCATCACGACGCTGTTCCCGGTGACCCGCAGCGTGGGCGGCGCCAAGACGGCGCCGACCGGTGTCAGCGTGCAGCCACTGGCCCGCACGAGCCCGGATAGCTGGGGGGAGACCGACCGGGCCTCGCTGCAAGCGGGGCAGGTGAAGCCCGACGGACAGGACCCCAAGGGCCCGCTGAGCGTGGCGGCGGTGGCCACCAAGGACAAGGCGCGCCTCGTCGTCTTCGGCACGTCCAACCTGGCCGCCAACCAGTTCCTCAATCTGCAGGGCAACCGCGATTTCCTCCTCAACACCGTGTCCTGGCTGGCCGAGCAGGAGGACCTCATCTCCATCCGCCCGAAGGACAGCAAGCAGAGCCCGGTCTTCCTCACGTCGCGGCAGGCCCAGATGGTCTTCCTGGTTCCGGTCGTCTTCGTTCCCGGACTCGTCCTCGTCGGGGGCGTGGTGACCTTCCTGCGCCGCCGCGCCGCCAAGTAGCCGGTGGTCATCGCAGGCGGTCGCCCAGGCCACTGACCCATGCGTTGGCAGACCACGGCCGCCCTGGCCGTCATCCTCGGCGCCCTCATCGCTTTCTACTACGTGTATGAGGTGCGGCTGGCCCCCGATCGGGAAAAGGCGGCGGCCCGGCAGGGACGGGTCTTCGCGGTCGAGCCGGCCGACATCAAGGAGGTCGTGTTGCGCCGGGGGTCGGAGACCGTTCGTCTGCGGCGCGAGGGCGACGGCTGGGAGATGCTGGAGCCGCTCAAGAGCCGCGGTGACCGGGGCAGCGTCGACGAGGTGGTGACCTCGGTGGCCACCGCCAAGATGGACCGGGAGATCGCCGACAAGCCGGCGGCGCTCGCCGAGTTCGGCCTCGACAAGCCGGCCGCCGAGGCGACGCTGATCGACAAGGACGGCAAGGAGCGGACGCTGTTGCTGGGGACCAAGAGTCCCACCGGCGTCTGGATATATGCGCAGGAGCGCGGCCGCCCCAACGTCATCGTGGTGTCGGACACCGTGCTGCGCGACGTGACCCGACCGGTCAGCGACTTCCGCAACAAGACGGTGCTGACCTTCGACCGCAAGGACGTCGCCGCGCTCGAGGTGGTCCTGCCCGACGAGACGCTGGTCGTCGAGCGGACGGACGATTCGCAGTGGAAGCTCACCCGGCCTCGCCCGCTTCGCGCCGACGGCGAGGCCATCTCCGAGTTCTTCGACAAGCTGACGGGCGCCCGGGTCAAGGAGTTCGTGGCCGAGGCCCCGCGCTCCCTGGAGCCCTACGGCCTGGCCCGGCCGGTGCGCGTGGCCATCCACGTCGGCAAGGACAAGGACCGGGCGACGAGAACCCTCTTGCTGGGACGGACCGACGACGCGAAGAAGGGCGTCTACGCGCTGCGTCCCGGCGAACGCAGCGTGCTCCTGCTCCCGGAAGACGTCTGGACCACGCTGCCCCGGACGACGGCAGCCATGCGGGACAAGACCGTCGTCGACTTCGACCGCGACCAGGTGACGGCTCTGGAGATCGACAGTCCCCGCGGGTCCGTGGCCCTGAGCCGGCAGGAGGATCGCTGGGCCATCACCAAGCCAGATGCGCTGCCGGCCGATCAGGTGGAGGCGGGCGCGGTGCTCATGAGTCTGAGGAATTTGAAAGCCCGCGCGTTCGTGGCCGAGGAGCCCTCCGCCCAGCGCCGCTACCTGGCGCGACCCACGGTCCGGGCCACGGTGACGGTGAAGGAGGGTGCGCCGCTCACCGTGCTGCTGGCGCCCGCGCCGGAGAAGCGGGATGGCCGGCCCATGGCCTATGCGGCGGTGGCCGACCGCGGCCCGGTGGTCCTGGTCGAGGCCAGCGCGCTCAAGGATGTCGGCCGCCCGCTGCTCGAGCTACGCGATCGGACGCTGGTGGCCGGGCTCGAGCCCAAGGAGGTCAGGCGCATCCAGATCCGACGTGAGAGCTCGGCCGTGCTCCTGGAACGCCGGGGCGATGCCGGGTGGCGGTTCCTGGAAGGCGGCACGGGTGACGCCAAGGCGGCCAGGGTCGACGACGTGCTCTACATGCTGCGGACCCTGAAATGGAAAGAGATCGCGACGCCGAACGCTGACGATCCTGGCAAGTTCGGGCTCAAGGCTCCCGCCGCGGAGATCGGCCTCTATCGAGACGACGGGACGGCGATCGAAACGGTAGCGGTCAGCAAACCCGAGGGCGAGCGATCGTTCGTGAAGCTCGGCTCCAAGCCGGCCGTGTATGTTGTGGACACCAGCCTCGTGCAGCTCCCCAAGCTCGAAGAGCTCTAGCCGCCGCTGGTAGCGGCCTGCCATGACGGAGACGGCGATCTATCTCAAGCAACTGGAGCTGGGACCGATGCAGAACTTCGTGTACCTCATCGGTGACCCGGCCACCCGAGACTGCGTGGTCGTGGATCCGGCCTGGGAGATCGATACCATCGTGAGCGCCGCCGCCGCCGACGGCTTCACGATCAGCGGCGCGCTGGTGACCCACACGCACCAGGATCACGTGGGCGGCAGCCTGGAATCGTGGGGGATGCCCGGCCGGATTCCCGGCGTCGAAGAGCTCCTGGCGCGGGTGCCGGCCAAGGTCTACGTGCACAAGGCCGAGCGTGAGTTCCTCAAGGGATTCGGCTCCGATGTGCGGCCGGTCGACAACCACGACAGGCTCCAGGTGGGGGGCCTGACCATCACCTTCCTCCATACTCCCGGCCACACCCCGGGATCGCAGTGTTTCCTGGTCGAGGGCCGGCTCGTCTCGGGGGACACGCTCTTCATCAACGCCTGTGGCCGCACCGACCTGCCCGGCAGCGACCCGACCGAGATGTACTACTCGCTCACCCAACGGCTGAACGCCCTGCCCGACGAGACCGTCCTGCTGCCCGGTCACAACTACGGCGGCTCCTCGTCGTCCATCGGCCGCGAGAGGCGTCACAACCCGTGCTTGCGCTTCACGTCGCTCGGGGACTTCCTGGGGGCGATGGGGGGCTCGGTCAGCCTCCGCCGTCCACGCGAAGAACCTGGCCGGTGATGTAGGCCGGGCAGGTCGCGAAGAACCGCACGGCGGCGGCGACATCCTCGGGCCGGCCGGCCCGGCCCCGGGTCAGCGCCGTCCAGCGAGCGACCGGGAACCCCGCAGGCCGGAGCACCGCGCCGGGGGAGACGCAATTGACGGCGATGCCGCGCCGGCGGAGCGCGACGGCCAGCCCGCGCGTCAGCGCCACGAGCCCGGCCTTGGAGACGGTGTAGGGGACGTGGCCGGGCCAGGCCCGGTCGGCTCCGGCGTCGCCGATCATCACGATGTGGCCGCCGGCGCGGCGCATCGCGGCGGCCGCGCCCTGCGAGCAGAAGAATGCCGCGCGCAGGTTCACGTCGAGGAACCGATCGTACTGGGCTGGGGTTACCGTCGCGAATGGCGTGCGCGCGAAGACCCCGGCGTTATTGACCAGCACATCCAGACCGTCCAGCCAGCGGCTGGCCTCGGCCACGAGACGCCGGGCGGCCCGCGGGTCGGTGAGGTCGGCGCGAAGCGCGCATGCGCGCACGCCGTATCCCCGGAGGTCGGCGAGCGTCTGCCGGGCCGCTCGCGCGGAGCGGTGGTAGCTGATGGCCACATCCATCCCGGCCTCGGCCAGGGCCAGCGCGATGACGCGGCCCAGCCGGATGGCGCCACCGGTCACCAGGGCGCGACCTCGTTTCTTGACGCTCGCGCGCGGCTGTGGTGTCATCATCGACCCGGCATGGCGTGGAACATGAGAGCCTGGCTGAAGGTCCGGCTCATCACCGGATTCTTCGTGACGGTGCCCGCGGTCGTTACGGCGTGGATCCTGTGGATCTTCTGGAGTGGCATCGACGACATCTTCGGCCCGATGTACCAGCACGTCTTCGGGCGGCCGGTGCCGGGACTGGGGTTTCTCACCGCGGTGGCGGTGATCGTGTTGATGGGCGCCATCGCCCGCAACGTCGTGGGCCAGCGGGTGCTCACGTGGGCCGATGTCGTCCTGCTCAAGCTCCCGCTCTTCGGCCGTCTCTATCCGTCGGTCAAGACGCTGGTGGAGGCCTTCTCGCCCGAGCGCCGCAGCTCGTTCAAGGCCGTGGTGCTCGTGCAACATCCCCGCGAGGGCGAGTACGCCTTCGGGTTCGTCACCAGCGACGTCTTCGTCGAAACGCCGACGGGCAAGGTGCAGATGGTCACCGTGTTCATCCCCACCAACAACCTGTATCTGGGCGAAATCGTGCTGGTGCCGCACGCCGACGTCATCGCGACCGGGCTCACCGTCGAGGAGGGGATCCGGGTCATCCTGTCAGCCGGAACCGCTACCCCGGCTCGTCTCCCCCGCTCGTAGCCGACGCGCCCAGCCGCTCACCGCCTCGCCCAGCGGGAAGAGCTTACCCAGGAAGAAGTGGTTGGCCCCGTCGATGACGCTGACGACCGCGTCGGGCAGCCGCCGGGTCAGGCGCTCGAGCGAGTCGATCGGGCAATACTCGTCGCGGCTGCCGGCGACGATGAGCAGGGAGGCCGGGAACCGGTCGAGGGCGACGAAGGGCTCCTCACCGACCATGGCCAGCGGGGGAGCGATGAGCGCCAGCCCCGCCAGGGTCGGCCCGGCGCCGCGGTCGGTGGCAAGCCGGGCGCTGACCGTGGCCCCGAACGAGTAGCCGATCAGGACGAGGGGGCCGGCGGGCCCGATGAGGCCCCGCAGATAGGCCATGGCCGCTTGGACGTCGCGCTCCTCGCCCACGCCTCCGTCATGAACGCCTGTGGACGCGCCCACGCCCCGGAAGTTGAAGCGAAGCGTGGCGAATCCCAGCGCGGAGCACACCTCGACGGCCCTCACCACCACGGGGTTGTCCATGTCGCCCCCGTAGAGGGGATGGGGGTGGCAGGCCACCGCCCCGGCCGGGACGGCCGGGGCCGAGGCGACTTGTGCCTCGAGCAGGACGCCGTCGCGGGTGGCGAGAGTCGCCGCCCGTTCGGCTATCATATCGCCAGAGAATACAGACCGACGGTCGGTCCGTCCAACTGATGTGCTAGCTCACTATCTGACCCGGCATCGCATCGGCGCCTACCTCGATGGGGCCCTCGAGGAATCCGAGGCCCGGGCCACGGCCCGTCACCTTGCCGGCTGCGGGCGGTGTCAGCGGGAGGCCGAGCGCCTGCGCCGCCTGCACGCGTTGCTCCGTGACGCGATGCCAGCGGCGAGCGCACCCGACTGGACCGGGTTCTGGCCCGGCATCGTGCGCCGGATCGAGCGGCCTCGCCGCTCCGCGCCCACGCCCGCGGCGGCGGCGCGGCCAGGGCTGGGGTGGAGGCCCCGGCTGGCCCTCGGCGGCGCGCTGGTCGCGTTGCTCGCCAGCCTGATGGTCTGGCAGGCGCTCTGGCCAGACTTCGCCCCCGAACACCGGGTGATGGTGAGGTCCGCCCGGACGGAAATCCCGGATGGAGGTCTCATGGTCTACGCGCCGCCGGAGCGGGACCTGGCGGTCGTGTGGATCCTCGAGAAGCAGTGAAGGCCCGGCTCAGCGCTCCTTGAGACCGGCGAGCCGCTCCCGGGCCAGGGGGGTTTCCTCGGCCTGCGGGAAGTTCTCCACCAGATACTGGAGCCGGGCCTGGGCGGCGGCCGGCTGCTTGAGCTCGATCAGCGCCAGGGCCTCTTTGTACAGCGCCGCCGGAGCCTTGTCGCTGCGCGAGTAGTTCGCGAGCACCTGCCGGAACGCCTGCACCGACTGCTGCAGCTCCTTGGTGGCCTCCTCGCTCTTTCCCGCGTCGATATGGCCGCGGGCCATGGCCAGGTGGGCTTCCCCGATCCAGTACTGGGCATTCGCGCTCAGCTCGTGATCCGGGTACCGGCGGAGAAACTCATGGAACCCCGAGATCGCCAGGGCGTAGCCGCCCTTGCTGAAGTCGATGTACGCCGCCTGGTAGACGTCCTGCGGCTGGAGCGCCCCGGTGGACGACCGAGCGCCCGGGGTGGGGGCAGCCCGTCCGGGAATCGGAGCCGGGGAGGTGGCTCGGGGCGCCAGCCTCGGGCTCGCCGTGGCCCCGGGACTCGGCGCAGTCGGCGTCGGGCCGGGGGAGGCGGGCGGGCGGGCCTGGCGGCCGATGGCGTCTAGCTTGGCGCCCAGGTCATCCACGCGCCTGCTCAGGGAGGTCACCGTCGTCGACAACCCTTCGATGCGCTGGGCGAGGCCAGCCTGTCGCTCGGTCTCGCCGGTTCGCTCACGCACCCGGCCCTCGACCTGAGGGGCAAGCCCGTCGAGCTGCGACTTGAGCTGCCGAACCGCCGTCTGCATGGCGATGACGTCGGCGCGGAGCATCTCGACGTCCTGCTGGCTGGCGGTACCGGTGACTTCGGCGACGTTGGCGCAACCGGCTACCAGCACGAGCGCGACGAGGAGCCCGCCCGTGCTCCTCGCCGCGGTCATGACGGGGCTCAGCGCGGCTTGACCAGGAAGTGCGCGCGCCGGTTCTTGGCCCAGCACGCCTCGCTCTTCTCCATACAACCGGGTCGCTCCTCACCGTAGCTGATGATGGTGATTCGACTGGCCTGGACGCCCTGCGACACCAGGTAGTTCATGGCCGCCTTGGCGCGGCGCTCACCCAGGGCCAGGTTGTACTCGTTGGTGCCCCGCTCGTCGCAGTGTCCCTCGATCAGTACCAGCATGCTGCTGTTGCTCTTGAGCCAACTGGCGTTGGCGTCGAGCGTCTTGGCGTCGGCCGGCCGGATGTCGTACCGATCGAAGTCGAAGTGGACGTCCTGCAGGTCCGGTACTTCCACGAAGTCTTTCGGGATCGGCCGCGCGCCGGCCGTACCGGGCGTCATCCCGGCCCCACTAGAACCGCCGGGAGCAAACCCGGTCGAACCGGACTGGGTGGATCCACCGGACCGCGCGCCGTCGATGCCCGGCCCGCTCCCGGGATCACCCGGCTGAGACGCAGGCCCCGCCTGCATGCTGCGGGCACCGCCACCCGGAGCCGGCGCCGAGGTCTGGCTTGTCGCCGGGCGTTTCGCGCACCCGACGAGTGTCACGGTTAAGACGAGGAGCGAGACGAGAACGCCACGGCAACCACGGCTCACCATGACTCCTCCTTTGGGGCCTGTATGCCCGCAGTGAACGACAACTGATCGTATCACGGTAGGCGCGGCGACCAGGAAGGACTTGTGTGATCCGCCGAACCGCGCGTTACCAGAGCCTGTTCGCTTCCGTCGGCCTGCATCGCGTAGATCCGCCAGGAGCCCGACCGGCTGGACTGGAACAGCAGGTGGCGGCCGTTGGGGGCCCAGCTGCCGCTCTCGTTGTCGCCGGGGCCGGCCGTCAGGCGGCGGGGATTCGAGCCATCGGGCGCGATGGCCCAGAGGTCGTGCGTGCCCTCCCGGATGGTGAAGACGATGGTGTCCCCTCGAGGCGACCACCGCGGCTGGGTGTGGAATCCGCCGGAGGTGATCTGGCGCAGGTTGGCGCCATCGACGTCCATCACGAAGATGTGCGGTCGGCCCAGACGGTCGGAGGCGAAGGCCAGCTCGCGGCTGGTCGGCGACCATGAGGGATCGGTGTCGATGCCGGCATGCCGGGTGAGACGCCGGAAGGTGCCGGTCGCCAGCGTGAGGACGTAGATCTCCGGGTTGCCATCCTTCGACAACGTGAGAGCCAGCATCCGCCCGTCCGGGCTCCAGGCGGGCGCCGAGTTGATGCCGGCGAAGGCGGCCAGGACCTGTTCCGGCCGGCGCTCGAACGGAAAGGCCCGGAAGAGGTCCGGATAGCCGTTCTTGAACGACAGATAGACGAGCGACCGGGTGTCGGGGCCCCAGACCGGCATGAGGTTGATCGAGCCGTTGCGCGACAGGGGTCGCTCGGCGTACCCATCGTAGTCCGCGACCATGATCTCCTTCGCCCCGCGGGGCCCCACGACGTAGGCCATCTTCGTATCCGCCACGCCGCGTTCCCCGGTGAACTGCAGCACGATCTCGTCGGCGATCTTGTGAGCCAGGCGGCGGGGCTGATCGGCGGAGACCTCGAAGCGACGGGACGCGATGAGGCGTTGCTCGGGGTTCGTCAAGTCGTACAGGCGCATCTCGGCCTCGAGCCGGTTACCCCGGACCGCCAGGAGGCCATGCACGCCGGCGTGGGCCCCGGCCGCGGCGAAGTCGGCCCAGGATTGCCGGAGGGCGACCGGGTTGTTGGCGGGGATCGCGCCGGTCGCGGCCACGACACTGAAGAGCCCGGTGAACGTGAGATCGCGCCCGGTCACGGCCGGCAACTGCTTGGCCAGGTCGTTGGCATCGGCGCCGCCCACGACGGTGAATTCCGGGATCGCGATGTTGATCTTCTTGCCACCGGTACCCTGGATGTTGATCCAAACGTCGACGCCGCGCCCCTGAGCGCGTGAGGGCGGGGGCGCGGTCCCGAACGGCAAGGCCAGCACGCTCAAGGTCAGGATCATGATGGCCAGGCGTAGTTTCACAGGCGTTACCTCGCGCTGGGATCGTACATGAACTGAAGACCAATGGTCAGGACGGGCTTCTCGAAGCCCTGAGGGAGCGGGGGAAAGGGGCTGGCTCCGGCGACCGCACGCAGCGCGAACTGATCGTAGGCCGGGTTGCCCGAGGACTTGCTCACCGAGAGCCCTTTGAGCTGGCCGTCACTGGCGATCCCGAAGATGACCTCCGGCTGCTTTCCCTGGATGGCCTGGCCCTCCCACCGCTCCTGGATCTTCCGGTGCACGGCCTGGATGTACCACGTGTACGGGAAATCCGAAACGTTGAGGGAAAGGCTGCCCAGACCCTGAGTGGCGCCAGTCGGCTGGCCGGCGGGGGGCAGCGGTGGCGCTTCGGGGGCCGGCGCGGGAGCGGGCTTCGCTGCTGACGGCCGGCTCGGTGTCGGCAAGCGCGGAGAGGCCGGCGCGCGGGCGATGGTCGGGAGCTCCTTGTCGCCCGGACGCAGGGCCGCCGGCGCGCGGGGCGTCGAGCGCCGCTCGGGCAGCACGGCCGGCTCTCGGGCCGCGGATGCGCGCGGCGCGGGCGGCAATTCCTTCGTGGCGGCGGACTCGCGCGCGGGAAGCTCCCGCGGCGCCTCGCGCCGTGGCGGCTCGGGCGCCGGCCGGCGTGGGGCCGGGGCAGCCGGCTCGGGCGCGGCGGGTCGGGTCTGTGGACTGGGCGCCGCCGCCAGGGCCGGGACCAGATTGACGACGTACGTCTTGGATGGGCTGACGCGCCAGGCGGCGGCCATCGCGACGAGGCCCAGAATGAGCGCCAGGTGCCCGAGCGCCGATAGGGCGAGCGGGAAGAGCGGGATCTGCCCGCGACGGAGGGCCGGCCCCGGGTCGGGCCGAGGCGGGAGGCGCAGCGTCATCGCCGCTGTGGACATCTCAGCGCCGGCGGGTTGGCTCCGTCACCATGCCGAGTCGCTCGATGCCGGCTCGGCGCACGCGATCCATCGTCTCGATCACGGCACCGTAGGACAGCCCCGCGTCCGCCTTGAGATAGAGCGTCTTGTCGTTCCGGTTCTTGAACGTGTCCCGCAGCGCCTGCTCCAGGCCCGCCGGCGTGACCCGGCGGTCGTTGAGGAACAGGCCCTGATCTCGGGTGACCGTCAGCACCATCCGCTCTTCGACCGCCGTCGGTCGGGAGGCGGCCCGGGGAAGATTGACGTCGATGCCCCGGTACATCATGGGCGCGGTGAGCATGAAGATGAGGAGCAGGACGAGGACGACATCCACGAGCGGGATGATGTTGATCTCGGCCAGTGACGTTCCGATGCGCCGGGACGCGCCCGAGTCCGGATTAAAGGCCATCTTTGCCCACCCGCGCCACCTTGGTCGGCCGCGAGAAGACGTTGAGGAGGTCGAGCGTGAACCCCTCCATCTCGGTGGCCCAGTGCTTTACGCGATTGACGAAGTAGTTGTAGCCAATGACGGCCGGGATGGCGGCGGCCAGGCCGAACGCCGTGGCCACCAGCGCCTCGGAAATGCCCGGCGCCACCACGGCGAGGGATGCCGAGCCCTGTTGCCCGATGCCGTGGAAGGCCGCCATGATGCCCCACACCGTCCCGAAGAGGCCGATGAACGGCGCGGCGCTGGCGGTCGTGGCCAGGAACGGCAGATACCGCTCGAGGCGCGCCACCTCGTGGGCGGCCTGCCGGCGTAGCGCCCGCTCCACGTGCTCGAGACGCTCGGCGCCGAGGCCGTCCTCGCCCTCATCGAGGTCGTCTGGGCCGAACGCTTCCTGGTGCGCGGCGGCGTACAGGACGGCCAGCGGGCTGTCCCGGTATTTTCGGGTGACGCTGTGCGCGACCGTTGCGTGGCGGCCCTCCCTGTACAGCTTGAGGAACGCCAGCGTCTGTCGTTTGATCCGTCTGAATTGCCACCATTTTTCGACGATCAGCGCCCAGCTGATAATCGAGAAGCCGAGGAGAATGAACAGCACCGTCTTGCCGACGGGCCCGGCGTTGAGAATGAGATCGAGGACCCCGCTGTGCAGAGAGTCAGTAGGCGGCACGGAGGCTCCTTTCCATAGTCACGATACTACCAAAAGCACTCGCTTTCTTTGACATCCCGAGGCCTCCTCCATCGTATAAGGGGTGCCAGCGTGCGTGCCCTGGGCCCGCTTCTCATCGTCGCCCTCGTGCTCGCGCCCGTGTCGGGCAGGGCCGCCGACGAGGCTCGGCGGGCGGTGGTGTCGTTCCTCGACCGGATTTCCGGCGTCACGGTCACGGACCTGACCATACGCCAGCAGGTGACGATCTACCACGCCGACGGGCTTCACCCCCACTCGACCGGAGATCAGGTGCTCTACGTCAAGGGCCCGCACCGCCGTCGCGTCGAGCAGATGGTCGACGGGCGACGGGAGGTCCACCTGACGGTGGGCGGTCGCGCCTGGGTTCGCCTGGCGGACGGCCGCGTGGAGGACGTCCCGCGGGATCGCCGCGGACCCGACCGGACGGATCTCTGCGCCCCGCTCACCCGGCGCCCGGCCGACCTGCTGGCGGAGTGGCGCAATCTCGGGGTCCGAGACGACGTCAGCCACCAGGTGGAGGTCCGGCGGCGTCCGGTCACCGTCATCGGCGCCAAGGCCGGCGATCGGGACAGTCCGGCCGTGTGGCTGGACCATGAATATGGGGTCGTGCGCGTCATCGCGCGGACGTTGCCCACGGGCCGGGGACTGGTGGATCTGACGTGCTCGGAGCACCGGCCAGTCGCCAGCGCGCTGTACTTTCCCCATCGGCAGGAGCTGTTCTCGGGAGGCAAGCTCCTGTTGCGCCTGATCGTGCACTCGGTGACCATCAATGGTAGCGTGCCCGACGCCCTGTTCGATCCCGACGCGCTCCGTCGCGAGCGCTGATGTACTTCGCGTTTCTCGGCACGTCCGGGGCCGTCCCCTCGGCCAGCCGGGACACGACGGCGCTGGTGGTCGTGGCCTCCGAGGGCGCGATGATGATCGACTGTGGAGGCAGTCCGCTGGCCAGGCTGCGCCGGGCCGGCGTCGACCCCTTCGTGCTCAGCCACGTCTTCATCACCCACGTGCATCCGGACCACGCTTACGGGTTGCCGGCGCTGGTGCAGAATCTACGGTTGCTCGGGCGCGAGCGCGAGCTGACGGTCTTCTGCCGGCCCGAGCACGTGGGGACGATCCGGCAACTGCTCACCGTCTTCCAGTTATGGGAGCGTCCCGGTTTTCCCCTGCGACTGGCCGAGACGGGCGCGGCGCCCGCGGCAGGGGTGCTGGAGCTGGGGCCGCTGCTGGTGAGCACGGCGCCGGTCGAGCATGGCAACATGCCGAACTACGCCGTTCGGGTCGATGTCGTGGGCCAGCTCGAGCGCGGTGTCGTGTACTCCTCGGACACGGCGCCCTGCGAGGCCGTGGCCACGCTGGCCCGAGGCGCTCACACCCTGATCCACGAAGCGACCTTTCCCCACCGTGACCGGGGGCGCTTCGGCGTGCACTCGACCGCCTACGAGGCCGGTCAGGTGGCCGCCCGAGCCGGGGTCCGTCGCCTCCTCCTCACGCACATCGAGGCCGACTACCACGATGAGGCGGACTCCCTCGCCGGGGAAGCTCGGAAGAGCTTCGGCGGCCCGGTGGAGATCGCCCGCGAGTTCGCTCCCTACGACTTCTGACCGGACGGCTCGGGCTGTGCCAGCCCGCGTCAACGGCTGACGTGCCTGTTGCCGACGATCCAGAACCGCAGCGGCCGGTCGGCTGCCCGGGTGATCCCCACCCGGGGCCCGCGCGCAATCCGGAAATCGCGGGGACCGTCGGGCGGCTCGATGGTGAGGCCCGGGATCGTGAGGTCGGCGCCGCTGTCCCGCAGCCCGATCCCCAGCCCACGGGTCAGGTTGCCGGGGCCGCTGGTCAGGCGGGGCGAGTCGGCGAGCAGCCCCCGGCGGCGCGCCATCACGGCGAGGCCCACGAGCGGCTCGAGGGCGCGGATCAGCACGCACCCCGGCGTGCCGGCGGGCCCGGTGATGGCGTTGAGGCAGTGGTGCATGCCGTAGTTGAGGAACACGTAGGCGAAGCCACCCTCGCCGTAGAAGAGGCGACAACACGAGGGGCGGAAGGCGGCATGGGAGGCGGCGTCCTCGGGACCGAGATAAGCCTCCGTCTCGACGATCCGACCCGCGGTTACCGTGCCGCGGACGCGTGAAACCAGGACGCATCCCAGCAGGTCACGCGCCACCGCTGGCGCGGGGCGAAGGTAGAACCGCCGGGGCAGCGGCATTAGACGTCGAGGCGGTTGCGGACCATCCGCCGCAGCGACGCGGCGTCGAAGGCGGTGGCCTGCCGGCTCGGCGGCGCCGCCTCGGTCTTCAAGCCGGTCTCGCTCACGATCGCGCAGATGCTCTGCCCGGGATCCAGCGCCTTCTCGGCCAAGAGCCGCCGGAGGACGGCGAGACTGGCCACCCCCGTCGGCCCCGCCCAGATCCCCTCGGTCCGGGCCAGCATCCGCTGGGCGTCCAGGATGTCGTCGTCCTCGGCATCCCCCGCGAGGCCGCCCAGCTGGCGGAGGATGCGGAGCGTCCACTGGCCCTTGCGGCCCGGGTCGCCGGCGGCCAGGCCCTCGGCGACGGTGTAGCCGATCTTGAGCGGCGTGAGCGCGCCGCCGTCACGGAACGCCCGGGCGATGGCGTTGGCGCGGGTCGCCTGGGCCGCCACCAGGCGGGGCATTTTGGCGATCCATCCCGCCTCGAGCATTTCCCGAAAGCCGCGGGCGGCGGCGATGAAGGTCTCCCCGACGGCGACGGGCGCCACCACAACGTCGGGCGGCACCCACCCGGTCTGCTCGGCGATCTCGTAGGCCAGGGTCTTCTTGCCCTCGTGCTTGTACGGATTGCGGGAGGCCCCGCAATCGAAGAAGAGCTGCTCTTGAGCCAGGCGGTCCCACAGCTGGATGAGGTCGTCGTAGACGCCTTGATAGAGCACGAGGTCGCTCGTGGTCGCCGCCATGTGCAGGAGCTTGGGGGCCGAGGCGCGTTCGTAGGCGAAGATCAGCGAGCGGAGCCCGGCCCGGGCCGAGTACGCGGCGATGGACGACCCGGCGTTTCCCGAGGACACCACGGACGTCGCGTGAAAGCCGAACTGCAGCGCGGCCGCGACGGCCGTGGCCGACGTGCGGTCCTTGATGGTCCCCGTGGGGTTGGCGCCCTCGAACTTGACCAGCAGCCGCCGCACGTTGAGCCGGGCGGCCAGGCGGGGACACTCGAGTAGTGGCGTCTCACCTTCACCCAGGCTGACCCGATGGGCCGGGTCCGCGATGGGCAGCACGGGCGCGTAGCGCCAGAGGCCGGCGCCGGTGAAGAGGGCGCGCCCATGCCGCCGCAACCTGTCGAGGTCGTAGCGGAACTCGAGGAGGCCCTGACACTTGTCGCATTCCAGCCGGTAGCCGAGCGGGTACCCCGCGCCACAGTCGATGCAGACCAGTTGCTGCGCGAGCGAGTCGATCATCGGACGCCGAAACGCTGGTCGACGACCGAGAGGATCTCCTCGAGACGGTGCCGCAGCGTGTGCTCGGCCAGGGCGCGCTGCCGGCCGCTCTCGGCGATGGCGCGCGCTTCTTCCGGATGGGCCAGGTAGTGGTCGAGCTGGCGCCGCAGCTCGGCCACATCGCGGTAGGTCACGACCTCCTCGCCGGGCTTGAACAGCGTGGAGAGATCGTCCTTGAGGTCCACCACCTGACAGGCCCCGGCCGCCGCCAGCTCGAACGCTCGGATGTTGACCCCCACGATGTCGTTCAGGGGATGGTGGGGGTTCAGCGAGAGGCGCGCGCCCGAATAGACGACCAGCTTGGCCCGACCCCAGACGCCCCCGCCCCGGACTACGGCGCGCGCGCGGGGGTCGGCGGCTCGATGCCAGTCGGGCCCCCACACGCCGAGCGGATAGTCTACGAGCTCGGTGACGAATCGCTCCCGATAGGGATAGCGGCGGCCGACCAGGGCGATGAGGCCGTCGAGGGCTCGCGCTTCCTCCGGCGTGGGGTCGACGGGGTGGTGGAAGGCGGGCACGCAGTACAGCGGCAGGTAATAGAGATTGCGCAAGCCGGCCAGCTGGAGCTGCCGCATCGCGTACCGCTCCTTGGTGAAGAACACGTCGTACGGCTCGATGTGTGAAAACGGCATCATGAGGAGCGGATTGTCGGGAAAGACGTTCAGGAACAGCGCGTCGGTGGCCGCCTTGACGCGGCGGATGAGCTCAGGGGTGATCGGGCCGCCCTTGAGCACGAGCACGATGGCCGGTCGCCAGGCCCGGCACTCCCGTTCCAGGCGGGCGAGAATGACGCGCTGGTACACGGCCTTGGTGGACCGGTTCCGGTACAGGACGTTTTCCCGCCGGTACGCGAACGTGCGCGCCTCGTGGCCCATCGCGGTGAGCTCGTCCCGGAAATCGACCCCGAAGTCCCCGGCGCGCTCGACGCCGAGGACGATCAGCCAGCGCATCAGAGGTAGCCTAGCACAGAGGCGTCGGCGGCCTGACGCGGCGAGGAACCGGCTCAGGCGACCGCGGAGGTGACCGTCTGCCGGAAGCGGGTCGCGAACAGAGGATCTTCGAGCGCCGCCGTGGCGACCAACACGGCATTGGCCCCCTCGCGCAGCAGTTGCCGCGCGCGCGCCACCGTCGAGATGCCGCCGACCGCGAGCACCGCGTGGGGCCATTCTCCTGCGCGCCGCCAGGCCAGCATCTCGGCGATGTGCCGGTAGGCCACCGGGAAGGTCGCCGACCCCACGACGGTGGCCCACTCGCGGCCACTGCCCTCGAAGGCCGCGTTGCCCCCCTCGTCGATCACA
The DNA here is from genome assembly GCA_035709005.1 of Candidatus Methylomirabilota bacterium. NCBI lineage: Bacteria > Methylomirabilota (SeqCode) > Candidatus Methylomirabilota bacterium. The sequence goes on from DASTFB010000047.1 coordinate 81,333, forward strand.
CGCCGGGGAATGCCGTGGACGAGGACGAAGCCGTTGGTCCATGGGGCCACGCGAGAGATCGTGTCGTGCAGTGCACGCGGGCTCCGGAACACGCCGAGCTTGGCCAGCAGCGGGACGCCCACGCTCGTGCGGACCCGGTGGAGAATCTGCGCCGAGAGCGTGACGTGCTCGTAGACCATCTGCCCCGGCTCGCCGTACGGGTTGGGGATGGCCAGGTGCACCTCGATCACGTCGGCGCCGGCCTCGGCCGCCCATCGCGCGCACCGGGCGTAATCGCCGATGAACCCTTCGGGCCCTTCACCGGGCGCCGGGGTGCCCACCACGCTCGCCACCAGGATCTGGCCGGCCCGCAGCCGGTCCTTGGCCCGCCGGATGTCCTTGCGCCACACCTCGGGCTCCATCGAGGGCAACCCCAGCGAGACGGCGATGGTCGTGCCGTTGAGGTGTCCTCGCCGGCCAGCCACGGCGACCTCTTCACGGTTGTCCACGAGCCGGATGTTCGGCAGGTTGTGCGCCGGATGCGGCCGCGACCGGACCGTCGCGTAGGTGAGCACGTCGAAGCCCAGGCGGGCATAGCCTTCCACCCACTTGGAGTTGAGCAGGGGCCCGGCGGCGATGCCGAGCGGCGAGTTCAGGGCGTAGCCGAGGAGATGTCCGCCCGTGGGCGAGGGCAGATGACGGGGACGCGGGAGCGCAGGGGCGTGAGCGTAGTTCCAGGCATACGATCGATCGACCCGGTACACCAAAGACAGGCTCCACCACTCCTTTCATGCGGCCGCTGCCGCTGAAACGTAAGTATATCAGACATTTAGCGTCCATGCTGGACCGCCCGCCACACCTTTAAATCCGCATCTTTAGCCATCAAACAGCCTAGAACCGCTGCACTAGCGGAAGGCCGGCATCACCTCGCGGGCGATGAGCTCGAGTCCCCGCACGATGTGCGCGTGGGGCATGCCGGGGAAGAACATCCGGCAGATGAGGTGGGTCATGCCGTATCGCGCGACGAACTTTTCGACCTGGGCGATGCACTGCTCGGGTCCGCCGATAATGAACCGGTCCTCCATGAGGCGGTCCAAGTCGGTGGCGATGGAGGCGTCGATGAAGGGATGACGCCACCCGCCGGCGTACTCCTTACGGTAGGCGACCATGATGTGCTGCTCGGCCAGCTCACGGGCCCGCCGGTCGCTGTCGGCGATGATGACGTCGCGGGTGAGCGGCCACTCGGCGATGGGCCCGTCCCGTCCGGCGGCCTTGCGGTGCTCGAGGAACCGCCGCTTGCCGTCCAGGAGCCGTTCGAGGCCGGCCGTGGGGCCGGGGATCCAGTTGTCGGCCAGCGTGGCGGCTCGCTTCAGCGTGATCTCGCCCCAGCCGCCGATCCAGAGCGGCGGGTGCGGCTGGCTCAGGGGCGGAGGCTCGAGCCGCCCGTCCACGGTGTAGTAGCGGCCCTTGAACTGCACCCGCTCCCCCGACCACAGCCCGTTCATGATGGCCAGCTGCTCCTCGAAGCGCGCGCCCCGCTTCTCCAGATCCACGCCGTAGAGGGCGAACTCGTCGGGCTTGTAGCCGATGGCGATGCCCAGCGTGAACCGACCCTGGGACATCACGTCGAGGAGGGCCACGTCCTCGGCCAGCCGCACCGGGTGGTAGAAGGCGGACACCAGGATGTCCGTCCCGAGGCTCAGGCGGGTCGTGCGCGTGACGAAGCCGGCCAGCACGGTCAGCGGCGAGGGCCAGTAGTGATTCGTCACCGAGTGGTGCTCCTCCATCCACGCGGAGTCGAACCCCAGCTCCTCGGCCCGACACACCTCTTCGAGCGCCTCGCGATAGTAGTGGCCGCCCTCGATGGGGATGAAACCGATCTTCAGTCGGCCCATGGAATTCTCCTTTTGCGGGCCGCATTGTACCCTGGCCCGTGAGGCGGGTTGCCGGCGACGGCCCTTCTTGAGTTGACTCCCCGGAGGTCGGCGATTAGGGTGGGCAGCCGACGGATCAAGGAGGACCGGATGGCACTCATGCCAGGCTTCCATGCTCTCGAGAAGCTGCCCGAGGAACGGGTGACCGACAAGATCAGCCGCCGGATACTGACCGGCGACCGGGAGATGATCGTGTGGTGGTCCATGAAGGCGGGCGCCCACGCCGCGGCCCACCGCCATCCGCACGAGCAGATCTTCTGGATGCTGTCCGGCCGGATGGAGTTTCGCCTCGGTGACGAGCGGCGCACGTGCCGAGCGGGGGACATCGCCGTCATTCCCGGCGGAGTCGAGCACGAGGCGTGGTTCCCCGAGGATACGGAGGTCGTCGACGTCTTCTCGCCGCCTCGCGAAGACTTTCTGTCCGGCGAGGCCCCCGCCTACATGCGGCGGGGGTAGACGAGCCGGGCCGCGGGCCGGGGTAAGATCGTGCGCAGATGATGGAGCGCCTCACCCCCGAGGAACGCGCGGCCCTCGCCCCGTATTTCACCGACCTCGACGGCCCGGTCTTCGCCCTGGTGAACTTGCCCGAGGTCGTCAAGGGCGCCCTCTTCGCCCGGTATTCGCGCTCGCCGAAGTCGCTTCGCCGGCTGTTCCTCGACGAGTTCAGAAGCGACGTGGAATCGGCCCGAGGCGCGGACTCGGGCCCCGGTGTCCGCACGGCTCGGGCGGACGCCCTCTACGAGCGGGTGCTGCTGGAATACGGCGACGACTCGGTCGCCCAGCTGGGCGGGGTCCACCTCGCCTGCGAGGGAGCCTCGAACATCCTCACCAAGGTGCTCGAGTGGGGGCGCCTCATGGCCTACCTCGAGCAGTCCACGCGTTACATCCCCTACGACGACCGGCCGGATGGCCGCTACCGGTATCACGTCCCCGCCGAGCTGGAGGGGCCGCTCCGAGATCGGTACGTCGCCGCGCTGGACCAGGCCTTCGAGACCTACCGTCGGTGGCTGCCGCGGCTGCGCGAGCTCTACGAAGGGCGCTTCCCCCGCGCCGGTGGGGACTCCGAACAGGTGCACCGCCTCACCATCCGGGCCAAGGCCCTCGACACCCTGCGCGGGTTGCTGCCCGCGGCGTCCGTGTCCAACGTGGGCATCTACGGCACCGGCCAGGCCTACGAGCAGCTCCTACTGCGCATGCGCGCGCATCCGCTGGCCGAGGTCCGCGCCTGCGCCGACCTCATGCTGCGGGAGTTGCGCAAGGTCATCCCGGCCTTCCTCAGACGAGTGGACCTCGCCGACCGGGGCGGCGCCTGGTCGGCCTACCTGGCCGACACGCGAGAGGCCACCCGGCGCGTGGCCGCCGACGTGCTCGGTGAGGCGTCCCCCGAGCCGCGCGAGGAGGTGACACTGTCGGACTTCGACCCCGACGGCGAGGTGAAAGTCGTGGCCGCCGCGCTCTACGCCGCGTCCCGGTTGCCCGATGACCAGCTGCTCGCCCTGGCCCGCCGCTTGAGCCCCGAGGAGCGGCTCGCCGTGCTCCACGCCTACGTCGGCAAGCGGCGCAACCGCCGGCACAAGCCCGGCCGGGCCTTCGAGCGTACGGGCTACCGCTTCGACATCCTGGCCGACTACGGCGCCTTCCGCGATCTGCAACGCCACCGCTTGCTCACGCTGGAGTGGCAGCGGCTCACGCCCGCCCATGGCTACACGGTTCCCGTGGCGGTGGACGAGGTGGGCGCGCGCGCGGACTGGGAGCGCGTGATGGACGCCTCCGCGGCGCTGCACGACGCGATCGCCGCCCACGGCCTTACCGACGTCGCCTCCTACGCGGTCGCCATGGCCTACCGCGTGCGGTTCTACATGGAGATGAACGCGCGGGAGGCCATGCATGTCATCGAGCTGCGGAGCGCGCCCCAGGGACACCCGACTTACCGGCGGCTGGCTCAGACGATGCACCGGCTGATCGGAGAGCGCGCCGGGCATCGGGCCATCGCCGCGGCCATGACCTTTGCCGACCACTCCGAGGTCGCGCTGGAGCGCCTGGAGTCCGAACGCGCCGCCGAGCGCCGCCGTGGGCGCTCGGGCGATACGTCGTCCCGCTGAACGGGACATCCCGCCGGGGAGGAATCATGGTGGCTCAATCAGCGGAGTTGCGGCGGAAGGCACGCGAGTATCTGACGACCCGGGGAAGCCAGGCGGCCGCCGCGGTCATTCACGATCGCGTCGCTGCGGCGTTCGCCGCGCTGGGAGGGTTGCTGGACACCCGCTCGCCCGACGTGGCGGCCCGGCGGACGCTCCCCGGAGAATGGTCGGTGCAGGAGATCGCCGATCACCTGCTCGAGACACATCGCGCGGGATTGGACGAGCTGCGCTGCCTCCTCGGCGGGCAGCGGCCGCCCGGTCCTCCCATTCCGGCCGGGCTGCAATCCAAAGCGCCGATGCTGAGGCCCTGGCCCTGGCTGCGCACCGAGCTTGCGCGGCTCCATGACGACATCCTCGGCGTCCTGGCGGCCGTCCCCTCGGATTTCGAGACCGCGGCTCGGGCCCCGCTGATCATGGTGGTCAATGTTCCCGGCCCCGGGGGAACTTGCACGCCGGATCACTGGATCGAGGAGCTCGACTGGAAAGCCTACGCCGTCGTGTGGCGCCTGCACGTCCTCGATCACCTGGGTCAGGCCAAGAAGGTCCTCGCCGCCTCCCTCCGGCCTATGGCTTGACGAGGACTCCGCAGGCGAGGCGGGGGCCGCTGTTGCCGGTGGGGTCCGTACGGTGGTCGTCGGCAGCGGCATGGATGACCAGGGCGCGGGCGTCATCGAGGAGCGAGTTCCACCCGGTGCCCAGGGTGACCCGCTCGGTGAACGTCTCCAGGCGGCCGGTTCCATCGGCGTCGACCCGCATGTTGGGGAGGTCGCCGACGTGGGGGCCGGCGGGGTTCAGGATTCCGTGCCCCCTCCGGGTCGGGTTGAAGTGCCCCCCGGCCGAGGCGAAGCTCGGTGGATCGCATCGCCCCATCTCGTGGATGTGGACGCCCTTGTCACCGGGGGGCAGGCCGCTCACGGTAACGACAATCCGGACGCCACCGGTCACCTGGGCCAGCGACGCTGTCCCGACGACCTCGTCCCGGGCGTTCCTCAGCACGGCAGTCGCCGTGGCGGGCGGGGCCTGCAGCACGGCCAGGCACCCCCCGGTCGCAAGCAAGATCACCGCGAGCGTGACGGGCCAGCGTCCGTCCCCGACGATCCCCGTCAGCGCCGGCACTCGTGGGCATGGGTGTCTTCGCTCGCCGATCCTCAGGGCGCCGCGCCACCGCGGGCGAAGTCGTCCTTGGCCTGCCGGAGCGCATCCGGTGACGCCAGCAAGTCGAGGGCGGTCATGGCCAGGGCCTTGGCCCCCACGAGGATGCCAGCCCGGGCCATCGGCGAGCGCGCCCATTCGGCGAATTCTCGGGAGTGGCCGGGCACCCCGTCCGGCGAGATGCGCACGTACGGATGGATCGTGGGGACGGCATGGCTGAGGTTGCCGCAGTCCGTCGAGCCGTAGCCGGCGTCGCCGTCTTCGGGATCTTCCGAGACGTCGATCAAGGCGAGATTCCGGGCGAACAGTCGAGCCATGGTGGCGTTGGGCCGTAGCGGCTCGTGGACGACGGGATCGGCCGTCACCTTCGCGGTGCAGCCGGTCGCCGTCGCGGCGCCGTCGGCGCAGGCCTGGAACCGACGGAGCAGCTCGAAGCAGTACGTCCTGTCCAACGACCGCAGATAGAAGTCGGCGCTGGTGTGCTCGGGAATGATGTTGGGCTGGGCGCCGCCGTTCACGATGACGCCGTGCACGCGCGCGTCCGGGCGCAGCTGCTGGCGCATGGCGTCCAGAGCCACGAAGAGCTGGATGACGGCGTTGAGGGCATTCACCCCGCGCCAGGGCCACGAGGAGGCGTGCGCCGCGCGTCCGAAGAACTCGGCCTTCACCTTCACGATTCCCAGGCTGGGCCGCCACACCCGAGTGCCCGAGCGTCCGTGGATCATCAGTGCGGCGTCCACGTCACGGAACACCCCGGCCTCCAGGAGCTTGACCTTGCCGGCCCCGCCCTCTTCGGCCGGCGTACCGATCACCTGGATCTCACCGGCGAACGGAAGCCGACCCAACGCCAGCGCGGCCCCGGCTCCCGCGCCGGCGGCGGCGATGACGTTGTGGCCGCAGGCGTGCCCGATGCCGGGCAGGGCGTCGTACTCGCAGAGGATGGCTACGCGGGGGCCGGGCCCGGCGCCGGAGATGGTGGCGCGGAACGCCGTAGGCAGCCCGACACCCCGCTCGACCCGCGCGCCGTGGAGCTCCAGGAACTCCGTGAGCCAGGCGTGCGCCTGCTCCTCCTTGAAGCACAGCTCGGGATGCCCGTGGATCCTGAGGGACAGCTGCTCGAGCTCGTCGCCCAGACGGTCGACGGCCTCGGCGAGCCCGGTCTTGATGGCGTCGGCCGCCGCGCTCACGTGGCCGCGAACTCCTTTCGAATCTGGGCCAGCAGCATGGGCTCGGCCAGTATGTCGTAGGCCGTCAGGGCCAGCGTCTTGGCTGCGATGAGCAGGCCCTCGCGGGCGAGGGGACTGACGGCCGCGGCCTCGAAGGCGCGCGAATGGATCGGGGTTCCGTCCGGGGCGATCTTGACGAGCGGTTGGATCGTGGGCACGACCTGGCTCACATTGCCGACGTCCGAGGAGCCGAGGTGTTCCTTGTCCTCCGGGGATTCGGTCACCCCGAACCGCTGCAGATTCGCCCGGAACGCTTCCACCAGCGCGGCATTCCGCTTGAACGGCTCGTACGCAGTTTCCTGCCGTTCGATCACCTTGAGGGAGCAGCCGGTGGCCGTGGCCGCGCCCTCCGCGCAGGCGATGACCCGGCGGTGGAGATCCCACATGGCGTCGATCCGGGGAGCCCGTACGTAGAACGTCGCGGCGGCGAACTCCGGGATGATGTTGGGCGCCGCGCCGCCGTGCGTGACGATGCCGTGAATGCGGGCATCGGGCCGCATTTGCTGACGCATCATGCTCACGTTGTTGAAGGTCTGGATCACGGCGTCCAGGGCGTTGACGCCATCCCAGGGATAGGCGGAAGCGTGCGCGGCCTTGCCGGTGAACTCGAAGCTGACCCGGACGATGCCGAGCAAGTCCTGATGGGGAACCCAGGCCGCCCAGCCGTGGACCATCAGCGCCGCGTCGACATCGCCGAACACGCCCGCGCGGATCAGTTTGACCTTGCCGCCGCCCCCCTCCTCGGCCGGCGTGCCGATGACGCGGATGCGGCCTCTGGGCAGGCGCTCCTTCATCGCGGCCAGCGCCGCTCCCGCGCCGGCGCCCGCGGCGGCGATGACGTTGTGACCGCAGGCGTGCCCGATCGCGGGCAGCGCGTCGTATTCGCACATGATGGCGATCGTCGGGCCTTCACCCGTTTCGAGCGTGGCTCGGAAGGCCGTCGCAACGCCGGCCACACCCGGCTCGACGGTGAAGCCCTGTTTGGACAGGAACTCCACGAGCCAGCCGGCGGCCTTCACCTCCTGGTATCCGAGCTCCGGGTTGTCGTGGATCGTTCGGGACAACGCTTCGAGATCGCCGGCCAGCCGGTCCACAGCCTGCACGATCATCTCTTTGGGGGCGCCCATGGATTCTCTCCGGACCTTCCGTGTTTCCGGCGCCCAACTATACCATCACCGGCCCTCGGGGAGCGCCCTGCGGGCTTGTGGTACGATGCCGGCGCTGTCGACCGACGCGACGAGGTGCCCGTGAACGCCAGAGTCCAGCTCGCCGTCGCGATCCCGCAGACGTTCCTCACCGGCTCCGTGGACCGCCGTGGCATCCGGGCGTTCCTGACCCGCGCCGAGCAGCTGGGCGTCCACAGCGCCTGGGTCGTGGAGCAGATCGTCGGCACGATTCCCAGCCTGGAGCCGGTGACCCTGCTCACCTACGCCGCCGCGGTCACCGAGCGGATCGCCCTGGGTTCCGCGGTGCTGTTGACCGCCCTGCGCAACCCGGTGCAGCTGGCCAAGAGCCTGGCCTCGCTCGATCAGCTGAGCGGGGGCCGGCTGATCGTCGGCGTCGGCCTCGGCGGCAACCGCAGGATCTATCCCGCCTTCGGCCTTCCCGCCGGCCGTCGGGCGGCGCGCTTCGCCGAAGGCATCCAGCTGCTACGGCGGCTGTGGACCGAGCCCCGTGTGAGCTTCGCCGGGGAGTTCCATACGCTCGACAACGTCGCCATGGAGCCCAAGCCGGTGCAGCAGCCGCATCCGCCGATCTGGTTCGGCGCCCACCACCCCGATGCCCTGAGGCGGGCGGCGATGCTGGGGGACGGATTCATGGGCGCCGGCTCCGTCTCCACCGAGCAGTTCGCCGAGGAGGTCAGGGGGCTGAGGCGGTTTCTGGGTGAGGCCGGGCGCGATCCCGACCGCTTTCCCATCGGCAAGCGCGTCTACCTCGCCATCGATCGCGATCGGGATCTCGCCGCGCGCCGCCTGGGCGAGTGGTTCCGAGCCTTCTACGGCCGCCCCGAGCTGGCCGGTCAGGTCGCCGTGTACGGCGACGTCGACGCATGCCTGGATGGCCTGGGCCGCGTCGTACGGGCCGGGGCTGGCCTGCTGATGCTCAATCCCGTCTTCGACGAGATGGAGCATCTCGAGCGGTTCGCCTCAGACCTCGCGCCGAAGCTCTGAGCCGGCGCACGCTAGCAGGTCCAGTCCTCCTGCTCGGCCGCACGTTCGGGCTGGGCCGTCGCCGGCTCCGCCACGTCCGGCTGCGCCCCCGCGGGCTCCGCCGCCTCCGGCTCAGTCGACGGCATCTGTACCGCCTCGGCCTCGCGGAGTCGCTCACGTAAGGGATCGTTCCCCGATAACTCCAGCAGCGCCAGTTCGTACCACACGCTCGTGTGCATCGCTCTCTCCTCGCCGGTGGTTTCGACCACCTCCGATCCGTGAATCGGTGAGCTCGTGCCGTCGTCTGTCAGCAGGCGACGTGCCACAATCGCCGGCGAGGAAAATCGAACGGTTACCGCACTGCGGGCCGCCGCGGCGCGGGCGAGGTGCCCGGAGGTCGGGCCCTTTGCCCGGTCCCGTCGGCCGGCTCAGCTACCGGCTTCGGCCTTGTAGCGTTCGGCCAGGGCGAGCTGTGCAGTGACGCCGATCAGGTCGTTGAACTCACGGAAGGGCAGGTAGCGGTCGACGAGCGCCCCGACGTCATCACGGCGCTTGAGCTCGCGCAGAAAGTCGGCGATGGCCTTCGCCGCCACGAGCAACGTGTCCACCGGCAACAGGATCACCGCGTATCCGAGCTGGCGGAGGCTGGCGAACGGCAGGAGCGGCGACCGCCCTCCGGGGGCGTAGTTGTACAGCAGCGGAGTGGTCAGCTCGCGGGCGATCCGGGCGACCTGCTCCTCCGTGCGCGGCGCCTCGATGAAGAGCACGTCGGCGCCCGCTTTGGCCGCCGCGTCGCCGCGGCGCAATCCCTCGTCGAAGTCGACGGCGGAAATGGCATCCGTGCGGGCGATGATGAGCAGATCGGGATCGGTACGTGCTTCGATGGCCGCCCGGATCTTGCCCGCGAACTCCTCCCGGGGAACGACCTGGTGTCCCGAGAGATGTCCGCACCGCTTGGGGGCCACCTGATCCTCGATGTGCAGCGCGGCCACCCCGGCCGCCTCGTAGGTCTGCACGGTGCGGCGCACGCTCAAGGCGTTGCCATACCCGGTGTCGGCGTCGGCGATGAGGGGGATCTGCACGGCGGCGGCCAGGTTGCGGACGTGGTCCGCCATCTCGGCGAGCCCGGCAAACCCGAGGTCGGGCAGTCCGAGCCGGGAGGCCGAGGTGCCGTAGCCCGTCATGTAGACGGCGGGGAAGCCGGCGCGTTCGACGAGCTTGGCCGAGACGGCGTCGTATGCGCCGGGGACGACGAGACCGGCCTTGCGACCGACGAGTGCGCGAAGCGTCTGCCGCGAACGCATGCTCCCTCCTTCAAGTCGGTCTCGCAATTGTACGTTACAATGACTCAACGTTCAGTCGGTGCGCGCCGCGCACAGGGAGCCTCCATGTTCGAGTCCGTCGAGGACGTCCAGCAGCGGTTTCGGGGCGCGAAGTACATCGCCAACCGACGTATCTCCACCGTCGTCTTTCTGGCCGAGCGAATGGGGCGGCCTGTCCTCATCGAAGGTCCGGCCGGCGTCGGCAAGACGGAGCTGGCCAAGACGCTGTCCGACGTGTCCGAGCGGCCCCTGATCCGCCTACAGTGCTACGAGGGGCTCGACGAAGGCAAGGCACTGTACGAGTGGAAGTATGCCAAACAGCTCCTTTACACGCAGCTCCTGCGCGAGCGTATCGGCGAGCTGATCGCCGATGCCCCGTCGCTGCCCGACGCCGTGGTCAAGATCGCCGGCCAGGACGACGCCTTTTTCTCGTTCCGGTTCCTGTCGCCACGCCCGCTGCTGAACGCCATCCTGGCCGAGCGCCCTGTGGTGCTGCTGGTCGACGAGATCGACAAGGCCGAGCCGGAATTCGAAGCCTTCCTCCTGGAGGTCCTGTCCGATTTCCAGGTTTCGGTGCCCGAGCTCGGCACCATCCGGGCCAAGCACATTCCGCTCGTGGTCCTGACCTCCAACAACGCCCGCGAGCTCTCCGACGGGCTCAAGCGGCGCTGCCTGCACCTCTTCATCGATTTTCCGGCGCCGGCCGAGGAGCTCGAGATCATCCGGCTCAAGGTCCCCGAGATCTCGGAACAGCTGGCCGGAGCCGTGGTGGCGGCCGTCCAGAAGATCCGCGCCATGGACCTCCGCAAACCACCCTCCGTGTCGGAGTCACTGGATTGGGCCCGCTCGCTGGTCATCCTCAACGCCCAGCGGCTCGATCCGGAGATGGTCGAATCCACGCTGACCATGCTGGTGAAGTACGAGAAGGACCTGGAGCGCGTGCGCGGCGCCCTGGACAAGGTTCTGGCGCCCTGACGACCGCGGCCCTCGACATGGACGAACGCATCCTCGAGTTCATCGGTGACCTCCGTCGGGCCGAGCTGCGGATCTCTCCCTCGGAGGCGCTCGACGCCCTGGCCGCCGCTTCCCAAGTCGGCCTCGAGGACCGGGAGACGTTCAAGACGGCGCTGGGCGCGACTCTGGTGAAGGAAGCCCGTGACCGCGCGACGTTCGACCGGATCTTCGACCTCTACTTTCTCGACTTGCAGGCCCTGGGCGAGGGGTTGCGCAAGGCGCTGGGCCCCGAGGATCCCCGGGTCCAGGACCTCCTCGACGAGCTGCTGGCGGACGAGTCGCTGGAGCTCGACCCCCTCACCGAGCTTCTGCTCCGCGGCCAGGGGGGCGAGATGGAGATGGCGATCCGCTCCGGTAGCCGCAACGCCAGCCTGGAACGGCTCATGTACGGGCTCCAGGTCGGCTATTTCTCCCGCCGGGTCGGCGATCAGCTGGATCTGGCCGCCATCGAGCGTGACCTGGAGGAGCTCCTGCGCCTGCTGGCGACCCGCGGGCTCGATCCCGGGCAGCTCGCGCGGATCCGCAACTATCTGGAGCTGCGCCTCGAGGCCTTTCGGCGGATGATCCGCCAGCACGTCGAGCGCGAGCTGGAGCGCCGGGCCTGGCGCCAGGGTGAACGGCTCACCCGCGAAGTCCTGTCCGACAAGCCGCTGTTCGCCCTGACGGCCGAGGAAGTGGCCCAGATGCAGGCGGTGGTCGCCCGCCTCGCCCGCAAGATCAAAGACGCTTTGGCTCTCCGCCAGCGCCAGCAAGAGCGGGGGAGGATCGACACGCGACGCACGATCCGCAAGAGCCTGGCCTGGGACGGGGTCCCCATGGAGATCGCCCTGCGCCGGCGTCACCGCGACAAGCCCAAGCTCATCACGATCTGCGACGTCTCCGACTCCGTGCGCAATGCCTCGCGCTTCATGCTGCAGCTGGTGTGGAGCTTGCAGGAGTGTTTCAGCCGTGTGCGGTCGTTCGTGTTCGTCTCGGAGATGGCCGAAGTGACGGAGGCGTTCGGCGCCTATCCGGTCGAGCGGGCCATCGAGTGGGCGCTCAAGGCCGCGCCGGTGGACTATCACTGCCGTTCGGACTTCGGCTATGCCTTCAGTCAGTTCGTGCGCGGCCAGCTCGAGACGTTGGACCGCCGGACGACCATCCTGCTCCTGGGCGACGCCCGCAACAACTATAACGATCCTCAGGCCTGGGCGCTCAGGATGATTCGCGAGCGGGTGAAGGGCATCATCTGGCTGAATCCCGAGGGCCAGTGGGGCTGGGGCGTCGGGGACAGCGTCATGCCGCTCTACGCGCCGGCGTGTGACCTGGTCCGAGAGTGCCGGACCGTCGGCCAACTCGGTGAGGTGGTCGACAACCTCGTGCATCACTGGTGGCGGCGCGGGCGCTGATCGACCGTGCCCTCCTCGGCCTGATCAGCGCGTCCCTCGTCGTCCAGATGGGCGCCGGTTTCGCCGGGTCCACGGCCCGCGCCGAGGACGACTGCTTGGCGATCGAGGACTTCGGGGGGGGCCTGGGACAGTTCCCCCGCGACTGGCGCGCCCGCAAGGCGGAAGGCCAGACGGTATACCGAGTCCAGGAAGAGGATGGAAGGCGCTTCCTCCACGCCCACTCCAAAGGGCTGGGGGTCCAGGCGGCCAAACCCTACGAGTGGGACCTCAACGCTTACCCGGTCCTGGCCTGGAGCTGGCGCCCCCGGCAGTTTCCCCGAGGAGCCGACGAGCAGCACGGCGAGAACGACAGCGCGCTGGCGGTCTACATGGCCGTGCCCCACTCCCGCATCCGAGGGCCCCGGGCCGTCAAATACATCTGGAGCGAAACGGTGCCGGCGGGAACGCGACTGAGCTCGAACTACGGGCTCACCCAGGTCCGCGTGTTGCGCAGCGGCCGCGTGGGGCTCGGGGAGTGGGTCGACGAGCGCGTCAACGTGCGCGACGACTACCTCCGATACTTCGAGGTGAGCGAGGTCCCCAAGCCCGCCGGCATCGCCGTCCTCACCGACTCCGACGACACCGAGTCCAGTGCCCAGGGGGACTACGCTAACTTTCGGGTGTGCCGCCAGTAGCGCCAGGCATCGGTCCTATGGTCGGGGAGGCGAGGTCGATGGTATCGCTGGAGTATAAATCAGGGCACCATCTGCCCCACTGCCAGAGCATGCGGGTCCACCGCATTCCCCGGGTGGGCGTCGTCGACCACCTGCTGAGCGTCGCCTACATCTATCCCTTCCGCTGCGGCCACTGCCTGCGCCGGTTCCGCGCGACGCAGTGGGGCAAGCGCTACCGTCGTCGCGTCCCCGCTCGACTGTGATAGCCTCCGGCCATGGCGCCGGCAGGCTCCCCACCGACTCCCGCGGCCGCTGATTCTCTCGAAGAGCTCCACGCCCGTGGCGTGACCGACGGGCTGCCCGTCGTGCTGCCCACGCCCGACCGGGTGCGCCTGGCGGTGGCGGCCTCGGGACGAGACCCCGACGAGCTGGTGGCCCTGGTCCCGCCCAACTACGGGCGCGCCACCATCGAGAAGATCGCGGTCAACGCCGTCATGGCCGGGTGCCGGCCCGAGTACCTGCCGGTCGTCGTGGCGGCGGTCGAGGCCGTCTGCGACGAATCGTTCGACCTGCACGGCGTGGCGGCGACCACCAATGCGCCGACGCCCCTGGTGATCGTCAATGGCCCGGTGCGAGGGACGCTCGGGATCAATTGCGGAGCGGCGGTGTTCGGTCCGGGCGCCCGGGCCAACGCCACCATCGGACGGGCCGTCCGCCTGGTCTGCCGCAACATCGGTGGGGCTCGCGCCGGCGGAGTGAGCATGTCGACACTGGCCCACCCCGGTCACTACACGTACTGCATCGGGGAACACGAGGAGGCCAACCCCTGGACGTCGCTGGCCGTCGAGCACGGGTTCGGGCCGAGCGAGAGCGTCGTCGCCGTGCTGGCCGCTGACGCGCCGCTCGGCGTCTACGATCACGTGAGCCGGACGGCGACCGATCTGCTCGGCACCATCGCGGCCAGCCTGGCCGTGATCGTCAACCACAAGATGACGCACTGGGGCGACAGCCTGCTCGTCCTCGGGCCCGAGCACGCCCGCACCATCGCCGGCGATGGCTGGAGCAAGGACGATATCAGGCGGTTCCTCCACGATCGGTTGCGCTGGCCGGTGCGCGAGCTCGTTCCTGGCCGCAACGGAGGCACGGGGCTCCCCGAGCACGTGCTGGCCAAGTACCCCGACCCCCAGCGTGACGAGACGCCCATCACGAAGTTCCGGTCGGCGGACAACATCAAGATCCTGGTGGCCGGCGGGACGGCGGGCCGCTTCTCGGCGATCGTGCCGGGGTGGACCTTCGCGCGGGCCTCTCGCCTCGTGTTCCGCCGGATTCCGACTCCCTGAAGGAGGTGCCCATGTCCGAGGAGTTCCTGGACCCCACCGACTCGGTCGCCGTGCCCCGCAAGGTGGCTCCGCGGCCCTCGACGCTGGACGGCAAGGTGATCACGTTGCTCGATATTTCCAAGGCCAAAGGGAACCACCTCCTGGACCGGATCGAGGAGCTGTTGCGGGCCCGAACCCGGGCCAAGGCGATCGTCCGGAAGCGCAAGCCGACGTTCGCCCGGCCGGCCCCCGAGGAGCTCCGTCAGGAGATCGTGGGCGCCACCGACGTCCTGGTAGAGGCGCTCGCCGATTGAGGGTCCTGCACCACGTGCAGTGTGCACGACGGCGTATTCTTCGAGGATCATGGCATCCCGACCGCGACGGTCGTCTCCGCCGAGTTCGTCAACGCGGCCCGGGCCCAGGCCCAGGCGCTGGGAGCTACCGATTACCGGCCGGTCGTCGTGCCGCACCCGATCCAGCCCCTCACCCGAGCAGAAGTGCAGGAGCTCGCGGATCAGGCGTTCGCGGAAATTCTTTACAGACTCACCAGGCCCGCATCCGGGTAAGCGGTTGCACATTGCGTCAGCCCGATGACTGCGCGACGTCGGCGCCGTCGCTGAAGCGACGCGCACATGTCGCCGCTCAGCGATTTGGCGCGGGATTTTCAGAAGCACGGTCCTGGCGAGGTCCTTGCACCCGCGCGACGGACCGCTCACAAGGGGGAGTCATGCGACACATTGGCACGTCAGTCATAGTTCTCCTCGGCATCGTTGCCCTCACTACCGGCTGCGCGACGAAAAAGTGGGTGCGTGAGGTCGTCGGCCAGCAAGACCAGAAGATCGCCAGAGCCGACGCCGAGGCCCGCGAGCAGGCCGCGCGCATCGTCGAACACGCCGATCGGATCGCCGGCCTGAACACCAAGGTCCAGGGGATCGAGCGGTCCGTCGGTGACGTCAGCGACCGCGCCAACACCGCCCTGACGAAGGCCGAGGAAACCGACAAGCGGCTGACCCGGCTCTGGTCCCAGCGTCATACCCGCCAGCAGGTGGAGACGGTGTCCGTCCACTTCGGGTTCGACCGCTGGGATCTGGACGATGGCGCCGAGACCGCGCTCCGGTCCATCATCCAGGAGCTCCAGAAGAACCCCCGGCTGACCGTGGATCTCCAGGGATACACGGACCCGGTGGGGACGACCAACTATAACGTCGGGCTGAGTCAGCGGCGGGTCGAGGCGGTGCGACGGTACCTGGTCAAGCAGGGCGTCGAGATGCCGCGCATCCAGGCGGTCGGGCTGGGCCCGATCTTCGACCGGGACAGCAAGGAAGCGGCGGCCAAGCGGCGCCGGGTGTCGGTCAACCTGATGCTGTATCCCGAATAGGCCGCTCCTCGGGCCTCATTCGGGCAGCCGCCAGACGCGCCCTTCCGGCGGCTCGTCAGTCAGCGTGAACTGCACCAGGGTGAACTGATCGGCGAGGTCCTGGAAGACCGCGCGGACGCGCCGGCCGATGGCCACGTTCCGCGAGTCTTCCATGGTCCCGTCCGGCCGGATCAGATTCGCGACCATCCGGAGCGCCTCGTCGGATGTGGGTCTGCCCCGCTGTTCGTCCAGCTCCACCAGCACGACCGGGTAGGGCGTGACCTCCCTGAACCCGGGTTGGATCGCGTGCACGACGATCTCGTAGGAGTAGATGGTGCCGCGGCCGCTGGCCTCCTGCCAGGTCCATTGAAGCTCCATACACCAGGGACAGGCGTGCGTCGGCGGGTAGCGCATCAGCCCGCACGCTCGGCAGCGCCGCAGCATGAGCCGATGCTGCCGGGCCAGGGCGAAGTACTCCTTCCATTCCGAGTCGTTGTCCGGGACGATCAACGGCATCCCCCGGTAGTGGACGGGCTCGGGCATCATTGAACAGGGTGCGGGCACCCGGGCTCGCGCCCGCCCGCACCCCGCCGGAACGACGCTCGATCTTGTTCGATCACCCGATCAGAGTCGCGACCCACCCGCTTCGCCACGCCCATGCCCCGCCGGAAGGACGCGCCCGGTTGTTCACTGACCATATCTGAGTCCCGACCTTGGTCCATCACCGGCGCAAGATAACGGCGCTGCCCGTCGGCGGCATGGCCCACCCGAGATTCATGGCGATCTCGGGGTCCCGGACCTGGCGGCACCGGCCCGGCGCGTAGTCGTAGCCGTGCACGCCCTCGGCGGCCCGGGGGCAGTAGTCGTCCACGGTGCCGCGGAGCTGGCGCACGTTCTCGATGACCATCGACATCCCGTGGGTGTAGCCCTCACACAGGTGGCCGCCCGCGGTGTTGTTGGGGCGCCGGCCGCCGAGCTCGATGATCCCGCTGGACACGTATGGCCCGCCCTCGCCCTTTCGGCAGAAGCCGTATTCCTCGAGCTGGAGCATCGTGGTGAAGGTGAAGGCGTCGTAGGATCCCGTGATGTCGACATCCTCCGGGGTGATGCCGGCCTGCCCGAAGACGATGTCCCGGGCGTAGTAGCCGGCCACCCGGGTGATGGGCCCGTGGGCCCAGTGAAAGTCGGTGCGCGGCTTGGAGACCCGCCCGGCCACGCCCATGATGTAGACGGGACGCTGCCGCAGGTCGCGAGCCCGCTCGGCCGGGGCCACGATGAGGCACGTGGCGTTATCGGTCTCCAGGCAACAGTCGAGCAGGTGCAGCGGCTTGACGATCCAGCGGGACCTCACGACATCCTCGACGGTGACGCGCTCTTTCAGCAGGGCCTTGGGGTTCTGCGAGGCGTGCTTGCTGTGCGTAACCTTTACGTGCGCCACCTGTTCCGAGGTCGTGCCGTACTCGTACATATGGCGCATGAAGGTCAGCGCGAAGTTCTGCCCCGCGCTCCGCATCCCGAACGGCACCTGGGCCAGGTCCTGCCCGCGCACGGGGGCCGCCGCCCGGGGCCCGGTGCCGCCGATGCGCAGCTCGCTGTAACCGTTCATGGAGCGGAAGATCGCCACCGCCTGGCACATCCCGGCCTCGATCGCCCCCATCGCCAGGCCGATCAGCGCTTCGGTCGAGGAGCCGCCTCCGAGGACGTCCATGAAGAAGTTCAGCCGGATCCCCAGGTCGGCGGCGACCCAGTTCGCCGGGGTCGAGTCGTTGTTCTGGTAGCTCATCATGCCGTCGATGTCGGTCGGACGCAGCCCCGCGTCGGCCATCGCCTTGCCGATCGCCTCCACGGCCATGGCCCGGGTGGTCCGCCCCGAGTTCCTCGAGTACTCGGTCTCGCCGACACCGACGATGCAGTACTTGTCGCGAAGGGTTCTGGGCGTCACCGGGAGCCGAGAGTAGCACGTTCCCGCAGCTGGCTGGAGCGCCTGCGCGCCAGGCTCAGGGGCGACAGTTCTTGCCGTTGAGCCGGGGCAGGATCTCGGCCAGGAACTTGCCGGTGTAGGAGCCGGGAGTCTGGACCACAATCTCGGGCGGGCCCTCGGCGATGATCTCGCCGCCCTCGTCGCCCCCCTCGGGACCGAGGTCGATCACCCAGTCCGCCGACTTGATGACGTCGAGGTGGTGCTCCACCACCAGCACGGTGTTGCCGGCGTCCACCAGCCGGTTCAGCACGCCCAGGAGGCGTTTCACGTCGTCCAGGTGCAGCCCGGTCGTCGGCTCGTCGAGGATATACAGCATGTCGCCGGCGGTCCGCGCCCCGAGCTCGGCGGCGATCTTGAGCCGCTGGGCCTCGCCGCCCGACAACGTCGTGGCGGGCTGGCCCAGCCGCAGATACCCCAGGCCGACGTCCCCCAGCACACGGAGACGACGCGCCAGCGTGCTGTGGGCCGCGAAGAACTCGACGGCCTCGTCGACCGTCATCTTCAGCGCGGCGGCGATGTTGCGCCCCCGGTGCTTCACGGAGAGCACGTCCGGCCGGTACCGGCGGCCCTCGCATTCCTGGCAGGTCACATAGACGTCTTCGAAGAAGTACATCTCGAGTTTCTCGAACCCGTCGCCCTGACACTTCTCGCAGCGCCCCCCGGGGACGTTGAAGGAGAAGGCGCCCGCCGGCAGACCGAGCGCCCTGGCCTTCGGCTGGGCGGCATACAGCTTCCGGATCTCGTCGAAGGCCTTCACGTAGGTGACGGGATTCGAGCGGGGGGTGCGGCCGATCGGCTCCTGATCGATGAGGCGAACGCCCTTGAGATACTCCAGCCCGGCGAGGCTGTCATAGGCCCCGGGAAGGGCGAAGTCGCTCTTGAAGGCGCGGGCCACGGCGCGGTACAGCGTGTCGTGCACGAGCGTCGATTTGCCCGAGCCGGAGACCCCGCTCACCACGGTCAGGGTGCCGAGCGGGATGCGCAGGACGACGTTTTTGAGATTGTGCTCGCGGGCGCCGGTCAGCACGAGGTGCCGGCGGCCCGGACGGCGCCCCGGCGGCACCGAGATCGACTCCCGGCCCGTGAGGTAGCGGGCGGTGAGGGAGTGCGAGGCCTTGGCGAACTCGACCTTCGGGCCGCTGAACACGAGCTCCCCGCCGCGCTCCCCCGAACCGGGCCCCAGCTCCACGATGTGGTCGGCGGCGTCGATGAAGGTCCGATCGTGCTCGACCACGATGACGGTGTTGCCGGCCTGGGCCAGCTCCCGGCAGAGATCGGCGAGACGGGCGGTGTCGCGCGCGTGCAGGCCGATGGAGGGCTCGTCGAGGACGTACAAGGTGCCGACGAGCTGCGAGCCGAGCTGGTTGGCCAAATTGATGCGTTGCGCCTCGCCGCCTGACAGCGATCGGGTCTGGCGAGACAGGCTCAGGTAGCCGAGCCCGACGCGAAGCAGGAAGGTGAGCTTGGCGCCGAGCTGCTTGAGGATTTCCCGGGCGATGGTGCTCTCCCAGGCCGACAATCGCAGCCCGGTCAGCGTCCGGAAGGCCTGCTCGATCGTCAGGGCGCACACGTCCGCGATCGTCAGCCCGCCGACCCGGACGGCCAACGCCGCCGGCTTGAGCCGCTTCCCCTGGCAGGCCGGACAGCGCGACTGGCTGCGGTAGCGGGAGAGGAACACCCGGACGTGCAGCTTGTAGCGGTAGGACTCCACCTCCTCGAAGAAGCCCCGGATGCCGGGAAAGCCGTCGTCGCCCTCGTACACCAGGCGGCGCTCCGCCTCCGTGAGCGTGTTGTACGGCTTGCTCGTGTCGAGGCCGAGGCGCCGCGCCGCCTTGACGAGCTGCCGCTGGTACCGCCGTCCCGAGGGGTAGGTCCATGGCTCCACCGCGCCCTCGGCCAGGGTGCGCGTGGGATCGGGCACCACGAGGCCTTCGTCGTACTGGAGGATGTTGCCGAAGCCCCGGCATTCGGGGCAGGCCCCCAGGGGATGGTTGAAGGAGAACAGCAGGGGTTGGGGCCGCTCGAGAGCTGCGCCGCACTGCGGGCACTTGAGCGCCTCGGCAAAGGCCAGCACGCCGGCGCCCACGACGTCCACCTCCATCCGGCCGCTGCCCTCGCGCAGGGCGGCCTCCACGGACTCGGTCAGACGGGCTCGTCGTGCGGCGTCGAGCGTCACGCGATCCAGGACGACGACCAGCTCCTTGGCGACCTCGGTCGCCGGCGGTGGAGCGGTCAGATCGAGAATCTCCTCGCCCAGGCGCACGCGCGCGAAGCCCCGTCGCATCAAGGCCGCCCACAGATCGGCCAGGGGCATCCCGGCGGGGACGGCGAGACGGAAGCCGATCAGCGCCCGGGCACCCGGGTGCCGGGCCAGCAAGGTGTCCACGATCGACTCGGCCGAGTGGGAGGCGGCCGGGACCTCACAGGCCAGGCAGTGGACCTGGCCGATCTTGGCGTAGAGCAGACGCAGGTAGTCGTAAACCTCGGTGGCCGTGCCGACGGTGGAGCGAGCAGTCCGGACGGGGTTTTTCTGCTCCAGCGCCACGGCCGGCCGGATGTTCTCCATCCGGTCCACATCCGGCCGATCGATCCGATCGAGGAACATCCGGGCGTAGGTGCTCAGCGACTCGATGTAGCGCCACTGTCCCTCGGCGAAGATGGTGTCGAACGCCAGCGACGACTTGCCCGACCCCGAAACGCCGGTGACGATGGTCAGGCGGTCATGGGGGACCTCCAGAGAGACGTTCTTCAGGTTGTTCTGCCGGGCGCCTTCGATCCGGAGCCCCGGGGGGCGCGGCATGCGCGAAATCCTCCTGAGGTCGATATGTTACTGAAAGTGCTATGATGGCGCTACATGCACGATCGCATCCGCGTGCTGGTCGTGGACGACGATGCTGAGGTTCGTGCGCTGCTCGGCCGGGTTCTCACCAAGGCCGGATTCACGGTGGGCGAGGCGGTCTCCGGCGCCGAGGGGATGGCCCTTCTCGGCCGGCACGAGTACGACGTGGCCCTCGTCGATGTGAAGCTTCCCGACGCATCCGGTCTCGACATCCTTCGCTGGGCCCGTGAGGCCGAGGCCGACACGGAGTTCATCGTCCTCACCGGCAACGCGGATGTGGAGACCGCGGTGGAAGCCATGCGGCTGGGCGCCTACGATTTTCTCGGGAAACCCTGGCGCAACGCCGAGCTCGTGGAGGTCCTGGGCAAGGCCGCGGAAAAGAAGAAGCTGCGCCGGGAGAACTCCGCGCTCCGAGAGGTGATGACCCGTCGTGACGGCCTCCCCCAGATCGTGGGGGCGACGCCGGAAGTTCAGGATCTGATCTCGATCATCGGGCGGGTCGCCCAGAGCGACAGTCCGGTTCTCATCCTCGGTGAGAGCGGGACCGGCAAGGAGCTCGTCGCCCGGACCATCCACCTCAAGAGCCGCCGGGCGAGCCGGTCGTTCGTGTCGGTCAACTGCGGCGCGTTTCCCGACACCCTCCTCGAGACGGAGCTGTTCGGGCACAAGCGCGGCGCATTCAGCGGGGCCGTGGCCTCGCGGGTCGGTCTGTTCGAGGCCGCGGACGGCGGGACGCTGTTCCTGGACGAGATCGGTGAGATGTCTCCCGCCATGCAAGTGCGCCTCTTGCGTGTGCTCGATTCCGGCGAGGTGCGCCGGGTCGGCGAAGAGCGGGCGTTTCACGTGGACGCGCGGATCCTGGCCGCCACCAACAAGGATCTGAGCCGGGAAGCCGCCGAGGGGCGGTTCCGCTGGGACCTGTTCTACCGGGTGAGCACGATCAGTGTGCCCGTTCCCTCCCTGCGGCAACGCCGGGCCGACATCCCGCTGCTGGTCCAGCACTTCACCGGGCCCGCCACCCGGGGCAAGTCCCTGAAGTTCGCCGCCGAGGCCATGGACCGACTGATGAGCTATTCGTGGCCCGGCAACATCCGGGAGCTGCGGAACCTGGTCGAGCGCCTGATGATCCTGCACGAGGGCGACGAGGTCCGCGTCAATGACTTACCGGCCGAGCTGGGCGCGCCCGCCCGCGCCGCCCCCGAGCCGGAAGCTGCGCTGGTCTCGTTGCAGGAGATCGAGCGCCGCCACGTCGAGCGCGTGCTTCAGGCCACCGGCTGGAACAAGGCCCAGGCCGCGCGAGTCCTCGACGTCGACATCAAGACCCTGAACAAGAAGATCCGCGACTACGGCCTGAGCCGTTCTGCCTGACTCTCCCGGGAGAAAGTCCCCGTCCCGGGGATGTTCTCCCAGGCCTCGCCGTTTTCACCGTCCCGCGACGCCTCGATTCAATGCTGACTTAGCGCGCACCGCGTGTGGCACCCCGGTTGCCACACACCCCAGGTGAGATGAACATCACGAGCCCGCGCTTGCTGCAGCCGGAGCTGCACCTCCCGGGTGAGGCCCCGAGGCCCCGCGCTTCCGGGATAACGCTCTGGCGCCCCGGGATCGTCCTGCCCGACGCGTTCGCCACGGCCCGTTCTCCCCGGGTGGTCGTCGCCGAGCCGACGACGAGGCCCGACGCGGTGCGGGCACAGCTCGAGGCGACCCAGTCGCTGTTGTCTTCCATGGCCGAGGCCCAGATGGCGCTCGGCGCCCGGGCCGCGGCCGCCGAGCGGCGTGCCGCGACGGCGGGCTCGCCGGGCCTCAGAGTGGCGGCGGTGGTGGAGGCCTATCGGATCCACGCGGAGCTCGACGGCATCCTGCGCAGGACGCTCCAGCGCGCCCAGGCCCTCTTGGAAGAGCGAGGACTGCGATGAACGTCTACTACTTGCCCACGCGTACCCAGAATGAGCCTGTTTCCACGATCTCCGAATGGCCGAGCCTGGCCGTGCGTCTGCGCAACGCCTGGTGGCGACTGCGGCTGGCCGTGATCGAGATGCGGGGGATCCTCCGATCCCAGCCCCGCTACACGGCCTACGATTTCTTCTCGGCGGCGCCCCTGCCGCCCCGCCCGTGCGGCCCGGCCCGGATCATCGATTTCGAGCAAGCGCGCCAGCGACTCCGGCCGGTCGCGCACGAGGTCTGAGACTCTCCCCGCTCGATTGACAGGCGTCCGCGGGCTCGCTAGAAGAGGCTCAGGTCCTCGGATGGGACGAGTCTGGATCATGGTGACGGCGGCGGTGCTGGCCGTGGCCGCCGGCTGCGGCGACCGGCCACAATTGAATGCTGAGGCCGAACGCGGGCGCCAGGTCTACCTCACGCAGTGCACGGCGTGCCACGCGACCGACCCGTCCCAGGCCGGGCCGCTCGGGCCTCCGGTCAAAGGCTCGTCCCGCGAGTTGCTGGAGGCCAAGGTGCTCCGAGGCACGTACCCGCCGGGCTACCAGCCCAAGCGTCCCACCCACCTCATGCCGCCCCAGCCGGCGCTCGCTCCCGACATTCCGCCGCTCGCTGCATACCTGGAATGAGGGCGAGCGCCGTCGCGGAGACGGGCCCTCAGGGGAACATGATCTCCAGCCCGAAGTAGAGGATCGCGGTCAGAACGAAACCCGCCCAGAACGTGCCTTTGACGCTGCCGAGCACCTTCTTGCCGGGCCCCGTCGTGCCGACCATGGCGTTGGCCTCGGCGGCGATCAAGACGATGGTCAGCAGGATGAGAGCGCCAGCGATGGCCCCACCGGTGGCCTGAGCGAACATGGGCAGATGGCTGGCCGCGCCCATGAAGAACAGCATGGGAATCGAGAGCAGGGTGTTCGTCCGGGATGCGAACCCGCCCCGCTGCCCCCGGGCCGCGGCCTCCGCGATGGCCTGTCCGCCCTTGGCGACCTGCCTCGCCGAGGCGATGACCACCTGCTGGGCCGGCCAGATCACGAACCAGACGTTGAACCACAAGATGCTGCCCAACATCCCACCGTAGAAGATGGCCCAGCCGTACGAGGTGTTGAAGAAGCCGTCGAGCCCGAGTTGTCCGATCTTGTGCAGGATGATGAGCCAGCCGGTGATGAACGTGAGCATGGCGCCCCACCGGAACCACCACAAAGCCCGCTCGACCAGGCCGCCGGTGATCATGCCGCTACGGACGGGAGCCTCAGCCCCCGCGAAGTAAGGAGTCTGGACGAAGTTAAAGTAGTAGAGCAGCCCGATCCAGGTGATCCCGGCGAGGAAATGGAACCACCGCAGGAAGAACAGCCAACCCTCTCCGCTGAACAGCGCCATGGTCTGGCCCCTCCTCGTCGCGTGATGGACTACTTCTCCTCCTCGACCTCCTCATCCTCCTCCTCGTCGACGTCGTCGTCCTCGTCGAGGTCATCCTCCTCGTCGTCTTCGAGCTCGTCGTCCTCGAACTCGTCGTCGTCCTCGAGCTCGTCCTCATCGGCGACGTCGTCGTCGTCCTCGAGCTCGTCGTCGTCCTCATCGCCTTCGTCGTCCTCGAGCTCGTCCTCGTCGTCCTCGGAGTCGTCGTCTTCTTCTTCGTCTTCGTCGGCGTAGCGATGACGGAGTGCGAGATCGGTGTCATGCCAGGGGTGTGTCCGCAACTGCATTGAAGGTTCCTCCGAGCCGTGCCCGGCTTGACTTGAGTAGCTGGAATCGCTACCGTTGGCTTGCTCGAAGCGGGATTATAGCAAAACGGCCCACCTGTCCAACGGATTCGGCGGTGTAGCTCAGCGGCAGAGCAGGGGTCTCATAAGCCCCGTGTCGGAGGTTCAATTCCTCCCACCGCCACCACCCACGATCCCGACACGGTCGTCAACGGTGTTCGGAGTGGCTGCAGCGCGGGCAGTAGCCTTTGAACACCGTTTCCTGACCGACGATCCGGTGACCGAAGCGCTGGGACTCCGGCAGCTGGAGTTTCCCGCGGGGAAACACGTCGTGGACTTCACCGCACCGGAGACACACCAGGTGATCGTGCCGGTGCTCGGTGTTCGGGTCGTACCGGGTCGGGCTGCCGGGGACCTCCATTTGCTGGAGCTCCTTCAGCGCGACCAGCTCGTTGAGGGTGTTGTAGACGGTGGCCAGGCTGAGCTCGGGCAGGTGACGCCGCGCCCGCTGGAAGACCTGCTCGACCGTCAGATGCACGTGATCGCCGTCGAGGGCCTGGGCGATCACCCGGCGCTGCGCCGTCATGCGCCAGTCGGGCCGGCCCTGCAGGCGGTCGATAAGTCGGCGTGGCTCCGTCACAAAATCATTGTACGACACTCCCCGGACGAGTCCAGCCTTGATTTTGAGTCATTCTAGATTAAGATCACATCTAACTTGGGCTCGACGCGACACCCTATCACCCGATCGGAGGACGCATGACGAAGCTGAAAGGATCGAAGACCCACGAGAACCTCAAGCACGCGTTTGCCGGGGAGTCGCAGGCCAACCGGCGGTACCTCTACTTCGCCAAGGTGGCGGACGTGGAGGGCTACCCGGAGATCGCGGGCAACTTCCGTGAGACCGCGGAAGGCGAGACGGGGCACGCCCACGGCCATCTGGATTACCTGAAGGCGGTCGGGGACCCCGCCACCGACCTGGCGATCGGGCCGACGGACGCCAATCTTCGGGCGGCCATCGCCGGAGAGACCTACGAGTACACCGATATGTACCCCGGCATGGCCAAGACGGCGCGGGCCGAGGGCTTCCCGGAGATCGCCGACTGGTTCGAGACGCTGGCCAAGGCGGAGAAGTCGCACGCCGGTCGTTTCGAGAAGCTGCTGAAGACGATCAGCTAACCGACAGCGGGAGCCGGCCCGGAGAAATGCCGCGCCGGGCCGGCCCGCGCCCCCTCATGTCTGACGACACCGACATCGTCTCGTATCAACCGACAGCAGGACTGTCGTACGACCCTGCCGATCCCGTGTACTGGGACCGGGACGGTCTGGCCGGTGAGTTGCGGCGCACGTTCGCCATCTGCCACGGGTGCCGGCTCTGCTTCAAATACTGCGACGTCTTCCCGAACCTGTTCGACCTGATCGACCGCCGACACCAGGGCGAAATCCCCCTCATCACGCTCGAGGCCACGGCGGTCCTCGACGACTGTTTCCAGTGCAAGCTGTGCGAGGTGAACTGCCCGTACACCGTGCGGGATGGCCACGAGTACCGGCTGGATTTTCCGAAGCTCGTGCATCGGCAGCGGGCTGTGCAGGTGCAGGCCTGTGGCCGGCGCCTCCGCGACCGATTGCTGGGCGATCCGGACCGGGCCGGCCGCGTGGCCCGGGCCAGTCTGGGCCTGGCCAACCTGGCCAGCCGCTCCCGGATGCTCCGCTGGCTGCTCGAAAAGGCCGTGGGCATCCATCGCGGCAAGCTGTTGCCGCCCTTTGCCCGGCGAACCTTCGAGGACTGGGCCCGGCGGACCGGCCGGCTGACCGCGACGCCGCCCGCGGAGGTCGTGCTCTTTCAGACGTGTTTCGTCCAACACAATGCGCCCGAGATCGGAGCCGACACGGTGGAGGTCCTGGAGCGGAACGGAGTCACCGTTCGCTGCGTGGCCGGGCTGCGCTGCTGCGGGATGCCGGCGTGGGAGAAGGGGGACCTCGCGGGCGTGCAGGCTGCGGCGCGCGACAATCTCCGGCGCCTCCGCCCGTTCGTGGAGCAGGGGGCCCGCATCGTGGCCATCAACCCGACCTGCTCCATGATGCTGCGCCGGGAGTATCCCGGCCTCGTCGATCCGGCCGACCGTGAGGCCGCCGCCCGGGTGGCCGCAGCCACCATGGACCCCGCGGAGTTCTTGTGGGGGATCCGGGACGAGCCTCGCTTCAATACGGCGTTTCAAAGCGCACCCGAGGGCACCATCGCCTACCACGTGCCTTGCCACCTGCGGGCCCAGGGCATCGGCTTCAAGAGCCGGGACCTGCTGCGCAAGATCCCCGGAGTCCGGCTGGCCATGGTCATGGAGTGCAGCGGCCACGACGGCACCTACGCGATGACGGTCGAAGGGTTCGAGCCCTCCCGCCGCATCGGCATCAAAGCCTTTGCGGCCATGCAGGTGGCCGAGGCGAGCGTCTGGACCAGCGACTGCCCCCTGGCCGCGCTCCAGTTCGCCCAGCACGCCGGGGCGCATCCGCTGCACCCCATGTCGGTCCTGGCCCGGGCCTACCGTCCGGACGGCTTCCCCCGTCGCCTCGCGCCGGCGCCGGCCGCGGGCCCGGAGCCCCGCTGATGACCCGACAGGTGCGCGTGGCCGACCTCCTCGATGCCGGCGCCTACGAGAGCCAGCGGCCCGCGTTTCGCGACGAGGTGTTCCGGGCCAAGGACCGGCGGCGGATCCACGTCGGCGAGTACTTCACCTTTCTCTTCGAGAACACGCTGACGATCCGCTACCAGATCCAGGAGATGATCCGCGCCGAGCACATCGCCGACCGGGCGGCCATCCAGCACGAGGTGGACACCTACAACGGCTTGCTGGGCGGACCGGGGGAGCTCGGCTGCACCCTGCTGATCGAGATCGATGACCCCGCCCTGCGGGCCACGCGGCTCCGCGAGTGGTACGGGCTCCCCGAGCACGTCTACGTGCGCTTGCCGGATGGCGGCACCGTGCGAGCCAGCTTCGACGAGTCCCAGCGCGGTCAGGGGCGCCTCTCCTCGGTGCAGTACCTGAAGTTCCGGGTGGGGTCGGCAGTGCCGGTCGCGGTGGGCATCGACCTGCCCGGCCTCGCCGCCGAGGTGCCCTTGACCCCCGCCCAGCGGGCGGCCCTCACCGAAGATCTCGAGTAGCCCGGCTTCCGCTCCCACCAAACTTTGCTAGACTCGTGCCCCGTGGAGGTGGCCCGATGAGCGGAGCCGACGATATCCTCGTAGAACGCGATGGCGCCATCGCCACCGTCGTCTTCAATCGACCGCGCGTGCGCAACGCCATCAATCTGGCCATGTGGGGGGAGATCGCCCGCGTCACGAACGACCTGGCCAAGGACGACGACGTGCGTGCCGTCGTGTATCGGGGCGCGGGCAGCGAGGCCTTCGCCTCGGGGGCCGACATCTCCGAGTTCAAGGAACAGCGCAAGGATACCGAGACCGCGCTGCGCTACAACGCCCAGACCCACGCGGCCCACGTCGCGCTGCGCGAGTGTCCCAAGCCCACCATCGCCATGATCTACGGCTTCTGCATGGGGGGTGCCATGGCCGTCGCCATGGCCTGCGACCTGCGGTTCGCCGCGGAAGGCTCGAAGTTCGGGATCCCGGCCGGACGGCTCGGCATCATCTATGGCGCCGACGCGGTGGGGCAACTGGTCGATCTGGTCGGACCGGCCTATGCCAAGGACATCCTCTATTCGGCCCGCACGGTGAGCGATCGTGAAGCGCTGGCCATGGGCTTCATCCAGCGCCTGTTCCCGGCGGCCGACCTGGAGCGCGAGACATACGAGTATCTCCGCCGGGTGGCGGACAATGCGCCGCTCTCGGTCCGCGGGTCGAAGGTCACGGTGGAGAGCTACCTGGCCGGCCTGACCGAAGAGCGCCGCGCTCGCCTGCGCGAGCAGCAGCTCGAGGTCTTCGAGAGCGAGGACTACAAGGAGGGTACGCGGGCGTTCCTGGAGAAGCGGCCCCCGCGATTCCAGGGCCGCTAGTTGCGGTTCGCCGTTCTCACGTCGACCCCGCTCTCCGCCACGGCGGGCAGCGGGACATTCGTGGCCCTCGACGGACTCGTGCGCGGTCTGCAGGGCCGGGGCCACCAGGCGACAGTCCGGTCCCTGCGCCTGCGGACGCGCTTCCACACCCTGGATCGCTGGCTCTTCAACGTGCACGCCGCCCTGGCGCCGCCCGCCGCCGACGTCGTGGTCGGGGTGGACCTCGACGGCTTCCTGTGGGCGCGCTGGCGTCGCGGCGTCCGCGCATTCGTGGTGGCGTTGAAGGGCATCATCGCCGACGAGCTGCGCAACGAGCGGGGCTGGGTGCGCCGGCTGCTCTCCGTGCAGGCGGGATGGGAGCGCGCCAACTGCGCCCGGGCCGATCGTGTCATCGTTCCCAGCCGCTACTCGGCCGGCATCGCGCGCGAGCTCTACGGAGTGCCGGCAGCCCGGCTCGCCGTCGTGCCGGAGCCGATCGACCTTGCCGCCTGGCGCCGTTTGTTCGGGCAGGCCCAGCGGCCCCCGGCCGCTCGACCTACCGTGCTCTGCGTGGCCCGCATGTATCCGCGCAAGCGGGTGGAGGACCTGCTGGAAGCTGCGCACCTCCTGCGGCGGCGAATCCCCAACATCCAGGTTCGCATCGTAGGGTACGGCCCCGAATGGGCCCGGCTGCACCGTCTGCACACGCGGCTGGGCCTCGCCGATACAGTGATCTTCCTGGGCGAGGTGCCTCGCGTGACGCTGGCCGTAGAATATATGGGCGCTCATTGCTTCTGTCTGCCCAGCGTGCAGGAGGGGTTCGGCCTGGTCTTCGTGGAAGCCATGGCCGCGGGGCTGCCGGTCGTGGCCTGCCGGGCCGGCGCCGTGCCCGAAGTCGTCCTCGATCGGCGTACGGGGCTCCTGGTGGCCCCGCGCCGGCCCGTCGAGCTGGCGGACGCTCTGGAGACGGTGCTGGGGGACCGGGGCTTGCGTACCGCGCTGAGCGAGGAGGGCCGACGTCGCGTGGATGACTTCGATCTCGATCGCGTGGCCGGGCGGTTCCTGGAATCGCTGCCGTGACCGCGCCCGCCTACAGCACCCGGCGATTCACGTTCGCGGCGGGCCACCGGTACTGGGTGGACACCTGGTCGGCCGCGGAGAACGAGCGTCGCTTCGGCCGGCTCACCGGGCCCCACGGCCACAACTACACCGTCGACGTGACCGTCCGCGGCCCGATCGACGAGCGCACGGGAATGGTCATCGATTTGAGCGAGCTGAAGCAGATCGTCACGGAGACGGTGATCGAGCGGTTCGACCACGCCGACCTGAACGCCGACACCCTGTTTCGCGGGCGCGTGCCCACGACCGAGAACCTGGCCCTCGTGATCTGGGAGCTGCTCGCCCCGAAGCTCGGCAGCGAACGCCTCTGGCGGATCCGGGTCTGGGAGGATCCGACGCTCCATGCCGACTACTACGGCGCCTAGGCAGGTCGCGCTGACCCGCAGCTACCACTTCAGCGCGGGGCATCAGCTGCGCAACGAGGCGCTCACCGCCGACGAGAACGCCCGGCTGTACGGCGCCTGCGCCCGCCCCCACGGCCACAACTACTATCTGGAGGTCACGGTGGCCGGCGTGCCCGACGTCCAGACGGGGATGGTGCTGGATCTGGGCCGGCTCGACGCGCTGGTCCAGGAGGCGATCGTGCGGCGCGTGGACCACCACACCCTGGAGACGGTGCCCGAGCTGACCGGCGTGATCAGTACCGGGGAGGGGTTGGCTCGCGCGTTCTGGCGCCTTCTGGCCGGCCGGGTCGCGCCCGCCGTCTTACGGCAGGTCGCGGTGGTGGAGACGGCCAAGAACCGCTTCGAGTACCGGGGGGAGGAGGCATGAGCCAGACCGAGAGGTCCATCGCGCGCCTGGTCGAGCAGCTGCTCAAGGAGCTCGGCGAGGACGCCTACCGGGAGGGGCTGGAACACACCCCCGAGCGCGTCGAAAAGGCGCTGCGCTTTCTCACCGCCGGCTATCGGATGAACATCGCCGACGTCTTCAACGAGGCCCTCTTCGTCGAGGAGTACGACGAGATGGTCGTCGTCAAGGACATCGACTTCTTCTCGCTCTGCGAACACCATCTGATCCCCTTTTTTGGCAAGGCCCACATCGCCTACATGCCGCACAAGAAGATCGTGGGACTGTCCAAGATCCCGCGTCTGGTGGAGATGTTCAGTCGCCGGCTGCAAGTTCAGGAGCGGCTGACCACGCAGATCGCCAACACGCTCAACGAGGTGCTCCAGCCCCGGGGGGTCGCCGTCGTCATGGAAGCCGTCCACCTCTGCATGATCATGCGGGGGGTGGAGAAGCAGAACTCCAAGGCCGTGACCTCGGCCATGCTGGGCGCGTTTCGCGATCGGCCGGAGACCCGAGCCGAGTTCATGGAGCTCATCAAGGCCGGCCGGGGGTTGCAGATTTGAGCGGCGTGCTGGCCGGCGAGGTGGCGCTCGTCACGGGCGCCGGCCGCGGCATCGGGCGGGCCGTCGCCCGAGCCCTCGCCGGGGAAGGCGCCGCCGTGGCCCTGGCGTCGCGGACCCGGGCCGAGCTGGCCGCGGTGGCCGCCGAGATCCGCGAAGCGGGGGGCCGCGCGCTGGCAGTGCCCACCGACGTGACGCAGGATGCCGCCGTCGACGCCCTGGTCGAGCAGACCGTGGCCGAGCTGGGAGGGCTGCACACCCTGGTCACGTGCGCGGGGACGGCGAGCTTCGGGTCGGTGAGCACCGCGAAACCCACCGACTGGGACGCGATGCTCGCCGTGAATCTTCGGGCGGTGATGGTCTGCTGCCGGGCGGCGCTGGCCCCGATGATCCGCCAGCGCCGTGGCACGATCGTCAATGTCGCCTCGATCGCGGCCTCTCGCCCGATCGCGGGCGCCGCCGCCTACAGCGCCAGCAAGGCCGGTGTCGTGGCCTGGAGCCGCGTGCTCGCCGAGGAGGTGCGCGCCGACGGCATCCGGGTGGGTGTCGTGCTGCCTGGTGCCGTCTCCACGCCGCTGTGGGACACGATTCCCAACGCTCCCGCCCGCGAGCGCATGCTGGCTGCCGACGACGTCGCGCGCGCCGTCATGCTGATGGTTTCCCTGCCGCGGGGCGCGACCCTGGAAGAGCTCGTCCTGATGCCGGCAGCCGGGATTCTGTGATACGATGGCTGTGACATAACCACCGAAAATATCAAAGACAAATGGGGACGGGGAGGATCGCATGGTGACGATGACTGAACTGGCCGCCAAGAAGGTGGCCGACCTGCGGATGGAGGAAGGCAAGCCCGAGTGGGGGCTGCGGATTCGGCTGGTCGGCGGTGGCTGCTCCGGCATGTCCTACGAGCTGGGCTGGGAGGACCAGGAAGCCGAGGGCGACACGGTGGTCGAATCGCACGGCGTCAAGCTCTATGTGGATCGCCACAGCGCCGCCTACGTCGCCGGCAGCGAGATCGATTACGTCGACAACAACATGCTGGGCGCCGGGTTCTCCATCAAGAACCCCAACGTGAAGTCGAGCTGCGGCTGCGGCCAGTCCCACCGCTTCTGAGCGTGCAGTGCAGATTCGGGTCCGTCTCTTCGCCCGATATCGTGAGGCCACCGGGCGAGAGCGGCTCGAGCTCGAGCTTGCCGACGGCGATACCGTCGATCGCGCCTGGGCGGCGGTCGTCGACCGCCACCCCGAGCTGAAGCAGTACCGGCCGCACACACTCTTCGCGGTCGGTCACGACTACGTCGCGCCGGACCATCGGCTCAAGTCCGGCGACGAGCTCTGCCTGTTTCCGCCGGTGAGCGGCGGAGCTGCGTCGGAGGGGGCGCCCCCACAGGCGCGCCCTGAAGGCGCGACGGCCCCCTCCGAATCCTCCCCCAGGGCCATCGGAGCGCGGGCAAAGCCCGCGCCGGAAAGTGGCGATATGTACGGCGTGGTCGACACGACGCTGTCGGCGGACGCCATCGCGGCGGCGGTCGATCACCCCGGTGCAGGTGGCGTCGTCATCTTCTCCGGAGTCGTCCGCAACGAGACCGGTGGACGCTCGGTGAAGTTCCTGGAGTACGAAGCGCACGCGCCGATGGCGGAGGCCAAGCTGCGCGAGATCGGTCGGGCCCTCCGCGCTCGGTGGCCGGGCGTCAAGCGGGTGGCCATGCTGCATCGGGTGGGGCGTCTGGAGATCGGCGAGTCCAGCGTGCTCATCGCCGTCTCGGCCGGCCATCGCCAGGAGGCCTTCGAGGCCTGCAAGTTCGCCATCGACACCCTCAAGCGCACGGTCCCGGTGTGGAAGAAGGAACACTTCGAAGACGGCGAGGTCTGGGTCGGCTTGCAGGGCGGCTGACGCGCCGTGGCCGCTGACGTCCTCGCCCTCGTGCGAGACACCATTCGCCGCCACGCGATGCTCGCGGGCGGCGAAACCGTCCTGATCGCCCTCTCCGGTGGCGCCGACTCCACCGCGCTCCTGTACGTCCTGGCTCGTCTGGCCCCGGCCTGGAGCTTGCGCCTTCACGCGCTTCACGTGGACCACGGGTTGCGCGAGGGGTCCGGGCAGGAGGCGCACGCGGTGCGGAGGCTCGGCCAGCAGGTGGGCGTACCCGTGGAAGTCGCTCGGGTCACGGTCTCCCGGCACGGGTCGCTGGAAGAGGCAGCCCGCACTGCCCGGTACGCGGCGCTGCAGGCCCACGCCGACCGGCTGGGCGCACAGCGCATCGCCTTGGGCCACACGGCGGACGATCAGGCCGAGACGGTGATCATGCGGCTGCTCGAGGGCGCCGGCGTGCGCGGGCTGGCCGCCATCCCACCCGTGCGCGGGCGGATCATCCGGCCGCTCATCGGGCTTCGCCGTGCCGCGCTGGTGGCCGTGCTCGCGGACGCCGGCATCCCATGGATCGAGGACCCCAGCAACCTCGATCGCAAGTTCCTCCGTAATCGCATCCGACACGATTTGCTGCCGATGCTGACCGCCGTCCACGACGCCGACCTGGTCGACCCGCTCTGCCGGGTGGCCCACCGGGCCCGCGAGGTGCTGGACGCGCTGGAGGGCATGGCCGTGCTCGAGCTGGAGCGGATGGCGCGGGAGGAGCCGGACGCGCTCCTCCTGCCCCGAGGCGCGCTGACCGCACTGCCGTTGCCGGTGGCGATCGAAGTGCTCCGCCAGGCCATCGGGCGATCGGGCGGCCGGACGCGGCTTCGCGCCTGGGCCCAACGCCGGCTCGCGCGCGCGTTGACCAGCCCGCCACCGCGGCGCCCCGTGACCGTCGGCGGGGTGATGATCGACGTGAGCGGGTCGCTCGTCCGCGTCGGACGATCCAGGTCGGTCGCGCTGCCGGCCCGACCGGTTCCCGTGCCTGGTGTTGTGGCCCTGCCCGAAGTCGGCCTCCAGCTCGAGGCGGTGCTGGCGCCGGCGGCCGGGTATCGGGTGCCGCGTGAGCCCGAGCGGGTGGCTTTCGATGCCCAGCGGCTGACCGGTCCGCTGATCGTGCGCGGCCGGCGCCGGGGCGACCGCATTCGGGCCTTCGGTGACAATCGTGAGCGCCGGCTCAGGCAGCTGCTCATCGACGCCAAGGTGCCCCGCTGGGACCGCGACCGCCTGCCGCTGGTCGAGGTTGAGGGCAGCATCGTGTGGGTCGGGG
Source organism: Candidatus Methylomirabilota bacterium (assembly GCA_035709005.1). NCBI lineage: Bacteria > Methylomirabilota (SeqCode) > Candidatus Methylomirabilota bacterium. Next base: position 115,057 of record DASTFB010000047.1, read on the forward strand.
GACTTCGCCGCGGAGCTCAAGCCGCCGTAACGCCGGACTCGCGGGAGATCCTCGAGCTTCGCCTGCAGCCGCTGGACTTCGAACAGGCTTGACAGGTTCCCCCACTTGACAGGCCCGCCCCGTCCGCCTACGCTTTCGCCGCGCATCCCGCAATAGCCCCCTGCACGACGCTTGCTGGAGATCGTTGCCCTGCACGGGGCGAAGGAGGGCGCGTCTACCCGAACGCGCGCCAAGGCACGTCGAACAACGGTGACCGGAGGGAGGGTAACTGGATGATGGTTGACCCGCTCGTACGCCGTCGTCGTTTCCCCTTGGGGCTGCTAACGGTGCTGATGCTCGGGTCTGTCGTCGCTGCCGGGTGGAGCCCCACCGCCGTGGACGCCAAGGACCCGCGCGGGACCCTGACGATTGCCGTGGCCACGATGGCCAACGAGTCGTTCCTGCCCGACGCCACGCCGGGCGCCGAGATGGTTTTCAGTAACTACATGTTCGAGCACCTGGTGCGCCGAGACCCCAACACGGGCGAGAACCTGCCCATGCTCGCAGAGAGCTGGGAGATGCGCGACGCGGCCGCCACCTGGGTCTTCAAGCTTCGCCGCGGCGTCAAGTTCCACGGCGGCTTCGGCGAAATGACCTGCGAGGACATCAAGCACACATTCACGAAGGCAGCCAGGCCGGGGACGGCCAACACGACGACGTTTCTCAAGAAACTCAAGGAGGTCCAGTGCCCGGACCCCTACACGGCGGTGGTGAAGCTCGGTTCGCCGCATCCCATGATGCTCAACGAGGTCAACTCCGGCGTCTTCGCCCAGGTGACCTACGTGCAGTCCAAGAAGGCCCTCGAGCGGGGCGACGACGCGGCGAACCGACACCCCATCGGCACCGGTCCCTGGGAGTTCGTGTCGCATACCTTCGGTGACCGCGTGGAGTACAAGGCCGTTCGCAACCACTGGCGCAAGACCCCCGAGTTCGAGCGGCTGGTGTTGCTGAAGGTGCCCGAGGCCGCCACTCGCATCGCCATGGTGGCCGCGGGGCAGGTGGACATCGCCGAGGTGGGCGTGGACTTCGTGAAGGAGTTGAAGGCTGCGCGGGTGGAGACCCGCGCCATTGCCGAGTTCGCGTCAGTGGGAATCACCCTCGGCGGCATGTGGCCCGATCGTGGCCCCGGGACCTCCAAGGCCGGGCTGCCCTGGGCGCCTCTGGATGACGAGAAGGCCCGCAAGGTGCGCCTGGCCTTCAACCTGGCGACGGACGTCCAGGCCATCAAGGAGCAGATCTTCGGCGGCTTCCTCGACGTGACGTCGGCTACCATGTTCTTCCCCGGCAAGCCGTGGACTCCGGCCCTGAAGCCATACGGCTTCGACCCGGCCAAGGCCCGTCAGCTCATGAAGGAGGCGGGCTACCCCAACTGCTTCGAGTTCACGATGCTGATGGTGACCTGGCCGGGCCGGGGCTACGGGCCGCGGGCCGGGGAGGCCGTGGCCTCCATGCTGGAGAAGAATCTCGGGTGCAAGATCACCCGCGAGCCCATGGACCGGGCGATCTTCTCCCGTCACTTCGGCGCCCGGACCTACCCGGGCAAGGCCCTGGCCTATGCCTTCCCCCAGGTCGGCACCGAGCCCTGGGAGATCTGGATCCGGGTCGGCCATGGCAAGGGGGCGGCCCAGATCTCGGGATTCGAGCATCCCGTGATGGATGAGTTCCTCGACCGCGTCTCGAAGGAACCAGATCCAAAGTCGCGGGCCAAGCTCCAGAGGGAGATGGCCACGTGGATGTACAAGCACGTGCCCAGGATCGAGCTGGGCGGCACGGTGGCCCTCTTCGGGGTCTCCAAGCGCGTGGGCAAGTGGCCGCTCGTGCCGGGCCAGGGCGTGCCCCACTACACCGAGTACATCACGCGAGTCGACTAGGACAGGTCGATGCAGCGCTACATTGTGGGCCGCATCGCCCAACTCTTCGTCAGCCTGCTGGTGGTGGTAACGTTCGTCTTCCTACTCTCCCGTCTGTCCGGAGACCCGGTGCAGCTGATGCTGGACGTGCGCGCCACCGAGGAAGAGAAGCAGGCGTTGCGGGTGCATCTGGGCCTGGACAAGCCCCTGCCGGTGCAGTACGCGGTCTACCTCGCCGGCATGGCCACCGGGGACTTCGGCCGGTCTGTCCTGAGCCGGCGCCCGGTGCTGGAGCACATCTGGGAGCGATTGCCCAACACCCTCACCCTGGGCGCCGTGGGCATCGCCTTCAGCATTATCATCGGCGTGCCCATCGGGGTGTACTCCGCGGTGAAGCGAGGCACCGCCCTGGATCACGTGGCGCGGGTGATCGCCGTCACGGGGCAGGCGGTGCCCACGTTCTGGCTCGGCATCATGCTGATTCTCATCTTCGGGGTGTGGCTGGCGTGGTTGCCGCCAGGCGGCAAGAGCGGGCCGGAGAGCTATATCCTGCCGGGCATCACCCTGGGGTACTTCACGGCTGCCGCCATCATGCGCCTCACCCGCTCCAGCATGCTGGAGGTCCTGGGGGCGGAGTACGTCAAGTTCGCCCGCATCAAGGGTCTGCACGAGCAGGTGGTCGTCTGGAAGCACGCCCTGAAGAACGCGACGATCCCCGTGCTGACCTTCTCCGTGATGCTCTTCGTCATCTTCCTGGGCGGCGCCGTGGTGACGGAGACGGTCTTCGCCTGGCCCGGCCTGGGCCGGCTCATCCTGGAGGGCATCAACACCCGGGATTACCCCATCGTGCAGGGAGGCGTGATGGTCTTCAGCGCCATCTACCTCCTGGCGAATCTGATGGTGGACATCCTGTATTCGTACTTCAACCCCAAGATCCGCTACGCCCGGCCGGGAGCTTAGTCCATGGCGACCGTAGAGGCACAGCGTCCCGTCCTGGTCGGGTACGGCCTGCGCAGGGCCTGGGGTCTGGCCCGTCAGCTGCCGCTGACCCCCACCATCATTCTGTCGCTGGTCATCATGGGCGCGGTCTTTGCCGAGCAACTGGCTCCCCACCATCCCACCGAGGGCGAGCTCCGCATGCGGACCAAGCCCGCCGCGTGGGTGGAGGGGGGCAGCACCACGCATCCCCTGGGCACTGATGACCAGGGGCGCGATATCCTGAGTCGCATCATCTACGGCAGCCGCATCTCCCTGGCCGTCTCGCTGAGTGCCGTCCTGCTGGCCGGGACCATCGGCACGGCTATGGGGCTCATCGCCGGCTACAAAGGGGGCCTGATCGACGCCCTGCTGATGCGCCTGGCCGACATCGGGCTCTCCATGCCCCTCATCCTCATCGCGGTGGTCGTCACGGCAGTCACGGGGCCGAGCTTCCGCAACGTCATCCTGGTGATCGGGTTCCTGTTGTGGCCCCGGTTCGCACGGCAGGTCCGGGGCGAAACCCTGTCCATCAAGGAGAACGACTACATCGCGCTGGCCCGCGTGGCCGGACGGTCGGGCGCCTACATCGTGTGGCGCCACATCTTCCCCAACGTGATCCCCAGCCTGCTGGTCGTCTCCACGCTTCAGGTGGCCTACGTCATCCTGGTGGAGGGGTCTCTCAGCTTCCTCGGCGTGGGCGTGCCCCCGCCGCATCCCGCCTGGGGCCTGATGATCGCCGAGGGGCGCCAGCTGGTATGGACGGCGCCCTGGGTTGCCGCCTTCCCGGGGATCGCGATGGGCTTGACGCTCCTGGCCATGAACATGTTCGGAGACTGGCTGCGGGACAAGCTGGACCCCAAGCTGCGGCAGGTGTAGGCCCGTGGGCGGTCCCGTTCCTCTCCTGGAGGTTCGAGACCTCAAGACCTACTTCTTCACCCGCCGCGGCACCCTGAAGGCGGTCGACGGTGTCTCGTTCTCTCTCGACCCGGGTGAGACACTGGCCGTCGTTGGTGAGTCGGGCTCGGGCAAGTCCGTGACCGCCCTCTCTCTCCTTCGCCTCGTTCCCGAACCCGCCGGGCGCATCGTCGACGGTGAAGTGCTCCTCGAAGGCCAGAACATTCTCAAGCTCAAGCCCCGCGAGATGCGTCGCATCCGCGGCAGCCGGATCTCCATGGTCCTGCAGGACCCGATGACCTCCCTCAACCCCGCCTTCAGCATCGGCGACCAGGTCGGGGAGGCGGTGCGCCTGCACCAGAGGGTCGGGGGCGGGGAGCTGCGGCGGCGGGTGGCCGAGGCCCTCTCCCGACTCAAGATCCCCTCCGCGGAGTCCCGGATGTTCGACTACCCCCACCAGATGTCCGGCGGCATGCGGCAGAGGGTCAGCGGCGCGATCGCGCTGTCCTGCCAGCCCCGATTGCTCATCGCCGACGAACCAACCACCTCACTGGACGTCACCATCCAGGCCCAGTACATGGAGCTGCTCCGGGAGATCCAGCAGCGGTTTCAGATCTCGATCATCTTCATCACGCACGACTTCGGCATCGTAGCCGCCACCGCTCACAAGGTGGCGGTGATGTACGCGGGGAAGATCGTGGAGATGGGCACCACCGAAGAAATCTTCGACAACCCCGCCCACCCCTACACGGAGGCGCTGCTGCGGTGCGTGCCCCGGTCCGACCGCCTGGAGGCCCGTCTGGTAGACATCCCGGGTCAGCCGCCTGATCTGGCCAACCTTCCCACGGGATGCAGCTTCGCCCCCCGCTGTCCCAAGGCGATGGAGAGGTGCCGGGAAGCCTACCCACCCGAGGTGGAAGTCTCTCCCGGCCACGTGACCAAGTGCTGGCTGGCGGTGAAGGAGCCGTGAGCGTGCAGACCATTCTGGAAGGCGCGGGGCTCCGCAAGCACTTTCCCGTCACCAGGGGACTGGTTTTCAACCGGGTCACGGGGTGGATCAAAGCGGTCGACCATGTGAACGTCAGCCTCAAGGAGGGAGAGACGGTGGGGCTGGTGGGGGAATCCGGCTCGGGCAAGACCACCCTGGCCAAGCTCTTCCTGCTGCTGGAGCAGCCTACCGAAGGCACCTTGCGCTTTTACGGCAAGGACCTCGGCCAGTTCACCCGGGAGGACTTCGCCCGGTATCGGCAGACGGTACAGGCCGTATTCCAGGACCCGTGGAGCTCCCTCAATCCCCGGATGCGGGTGGCGACGATCATCGCCGAGCCCCTTCCGCGCGACACTCCCAAGCCCCAGGCCAGAGAGCGATTAGCGCAGGTGTTGTCGGAGGTGGGGCTGAGCCTCGCCAGCGGTGACCGCTTTCCTCACGAGTTCAGCGGCGGCCAGCGTCAGCGCATCGCCGTGGCTCGCGCGCTGGTGACCTATCCGAAGTCCATCATCCTGGACGAGCCCGTGAGCGCGCTCGATGTCTCCATCCGCGCCCAGGTGCTCAATCTGCTGAAGGACATCCAGCAACGACTGGGCCTGAGCTACTTCGTCATCTCCCACGACCTGGCCACCATGCGCTACATCAGCACCCGCCTCAACGTGATGTACGCCGGGAAGATCGTCGAGACGGGGCAATCGCAGGACGTCTACAGTAACCCGCTGCACCCCTACTCGCAGGCGCTGCTCTCGGCGGCGCTGCCCTTGCACCCCTCGTTCCGCAGGAGTCGTGTCGTGCTGTCGGGAGAGGTCCCCAGCCCGCTGAACCCGCCCGCGGGGTGCCGCTTCCACCCCCGGTGCCCCCTGCGCATGGCGATCTGCTCGGAGGTGGAGCCCCTGCTCAAGGAGGCCGCCCCGGGGCGCCTCGTCGCCTGCCACGCCATCAACACGCCTGACTAGCAAGAGCGTTCGGCGACGAGCCGGTCGCCTTGCGCTGTGTGTACGCCGGGATTACGATGCCCAATCACAGCCAACAGGCTACCAACGCGCGCCCGTGGACATCACCGTCACCGCCCGGAATGGGACCCGCGACTTCGCGTGCGATCCCGGAGAGAAGATCCTTCACGCCGGCCTTCGGCACGGCGTGGAGCTGCCCTACGAGTGCGCCACGGGCACGTGCGGGACGTGCAAGGCGACCCTGGTCAGCGGGCGGGCCGAGAGCCAGTGGCCCGACGCCCCGGGCCGCCGATATCTGAAGACGGCGGCCGACATCCTCATGTGTCAGAGCGTGGCGCTGGAGGATTGCGCGCTCCAGGTGGGCGGTGCCCTCAAGCCCGCGGAACCGGAGGCGACGCCGCCGCGCGCGCTGGGCGGAAGCCTCGGCGCGTTCCGTCGCCTCACGGCCGATATCGCCGCGTTCGAGGTGGGGCTCGACGAGCCGCTCGACTTCGCGGCCGGCCAGTTCGCCCTGCTCCGCGTCCCCGGGATCGTCGGGGCCCGCGCCTACTCGATGGTGAACTTCGACCGTCGGGCCCAGCGCCTGGCCTTCGTGGTCAAAAAGAAGCCCGGGGGCGAGGTGAGCGAGTGGCTGTTCGGCGGTGGCGTCGACGGCGCGCGCGTCGCCCTGTTCGCGCCGCTGGGGCACGCGACGTTCCATCCCGGCGTGCCCCGTCACCTGCTGTGTATCGCGGGCGGCAGCGGCCTGGCCGGCATGATGTCGATCCTGTCACGGGCCTGTCAGGCCGGCCACTTCGCCGCCTGGGACGGTCAGGTCTTCTTCGGGATCCGGACCGCGCAGGACGTCTTCTTCCTCGACGAGCTGGAGAGCTTCCGGGCGCGCTATCCTTCCCGACTGGCGGTCACGGTGGCGCTCTCCGACGAGGACATCCCGGCCGCGCTGCCCGCCGCGTATCCGGCCTTCCGGTTCGCCCGGGGCCTGGTCCACGCGGTCGCCGGGGAGGGCATGCGCGAGCGCTTCGCCGAAGTCCGAGCCTACGTGGCGGGGCCGCCGCCGATGGTGGACGCGAGCCTCCGGCTGTTGCTGCGCGAGGCCCGGCTGCCGCCGGCCGACATTCGCTACGACAAGTTCAGCTGAACGATTGTGAGGTCGAGGCCCGGGCCGGCTGGGCCGGGCCGGAGGGTTGGGGGGTATGGGGGGCCGCCCGGAGCCCCCGTGACGGAGCGTGAGGTCGAGGCCCGGGCCGGCTAGGCCGGGCCGGGCTGAGGGTTGGGGGGTATGGGGGGCGCCCGGAGCCCCCCATGGAATTAATCCGGGAAAGGAGCCACGATGGGCCAGTACGAGCGTCACGTGTTCGTCTGCACGAGCGGCGAAACGTGTCCGGCGCAGGGCGACGTCGAGCGGTACGTGAAGATCCTCCGGGAAGGCGCGAAGCGGGCCGGCCGGCAGGTGGAAGTGCGCGTCAACAAGGCCGGCTGCTTCTCCCAGTGCGGCCACGGCCCGATGATCGTGGTCTACCCCGAAAACGTCTGGTACGCGGGCGTCCAGGAGTCCGACCTGGACGACATCCTGACCTCCCACATCGTCGGCGGCCGACCCGTCGCGCGGCTCCGCTACGAGCCGGGGCTCGCCGGCGCCAACAAGAAGAGCGAGGCCGAGCTGCAAGCCATCGCCAGTACGGCGGCCGGCGCCGAGGACGGGACTGCGGCGTGGAAGCGCGTCTGTCGAGCCGAGGACGTGCCGGCGAACGGGATGAAGCAGTTCTCGGTGGACGGACTCGATGTCCTCATCGTCAATGCCGCGGAGGCGTACTACGCGTATCAGGCGCTCTGCCCCCACGAGGCCGTCGCCCTCGAGCAGGGGATCCACGATGGCTCCGTCCTGACCTGTCTCGAGCACATGTGGCAGTTCGATCTCAAGACCGGGGCGCCGCTGGCCGACGCCCAGATGGGGCTCAAGAGCTATCGGCTCAAGGAGGAGCGGGGCGAGCTGTACGTCGGGCTCGAAGCCTGATTCACTGCCAGCGGGCGAAGGCCCAGCCGCCTCCCGTGCCGGCCGGCGTCCGGTAGACGGGGACGTAGGCCAACAGCTCCATCGTCAGGGGCGTGTGGTGCATCGCGCCGCCGAGCGCCACCCAGTTCAGGCTCTCCGAGCCGGCCGAATGCAGGCGGTGGCGGGGCAGCGAGCAGAGCGCCGGCGCATTCCTCCGGGCCAGAGCCTCCAGCAACGTCCGGTCGAGCTCCTCGTCGACGACGAAGTGGCTCAGGCCACCGGAGGCGACGATCGCCACCGAGGCCGGCTCCGGCCATGCCGCCACCGCTCCCGCGATGGCTTCGCCGAGCGCGAAGCACCGCCGGGGTGTCGGCTGATTGGGCGGGTAGCAGGTGTTCTGGAACACGGGCAGGATCATCCCGGGAGCGTTGTCGAAGAGCCGCTTGACGACGAAGGCGGCGGCGTGCGGCAGGCCCTGCTCGCGGGGAGCCGTCTCCCTCACATAGTCCAGCTCCCCCTGCCGCGTCGGGTACCGCCGGGCGACGCGCCCGCCGTAGGGCTGCCTCACGTGGCGCATGTGAGCGACGTCGAACTCGTGCTCCATCAGGTATTCGATCAGGAAGCGGCCGAAGCGGCTGGCCACCGGCACGTCCAGGGGGACGTCACCGTAGTTTCGCCCGGCCAGCTCCGCGAGCTCGCGGGCGGGGCCCGAGCCCTCGGGCCGGCGGGGGATGAGCGGCGCGCTGTCTCCCCAGTACACGGCGAACGCTGGCATGTTGTCCTCGAAGAACCACTCGTCCTGGTCGTCGCCGATGATCACGGTGATGTCGGGCTTGATCCGGCGCAGCGTGCCGGACAGCTCGTCGAGCGCCCGCCGGCACGCCTGGGCCTGCTCGCCGAAGATCTCCGGCCCCCGGTACCGCGCCCGGATCTCGGGCGGGACGGAGGTCAAGGCCTCCTGGTAGGACATCACGAGCCCGTGCGGCGGGTAGGCGAGCTCGCGGTTGCCTTCGTCGCGCCGGGCATAGGCGGGCCAGAGCTCCGCGGGCAGGCTCAGCAACGGCGTGTGCGAGGTGCCGAGACCGAGGACGATGGAGGCCATCGCCGTCGGCGGCTAGCCGTCCAGGCCCATGGCGCGCCGAAAGGCGGCGCGGATCTCCGCGGGTTGGCCGGCCAGGAACGGAAAGCCCTCGGGCAGGACGGGTCCCGGGGTGCCCCGGGCTTCCTGGTAGCGGTCCCGCGCGGCGCCCTTGACGTAGCGGTCGCGGCCGATGATGGGCAGGCCGATGCACCGGTTCTGCTCGCGGTCGCGAACGACGGCCATGGGCTCGCCCCCGCGGCGAACGACCTCGGCCTGCTCGAGCAGCTTCCGGCGCATCATGACGATTCCGCGGTCGCTCTCTCCCAGATGCTCGCGCGTACGGTCGGCGACGGCCCCCTGACCAGTCCAGGCCACGAAGTCCTGGTTCATGATGTGCGTGGTGATCCACCGGCCGGTCCGTGGATCCCTGATCGGGCTGTACCAGTACGGGATACGCTCCTGCGTGAACGGCTCCATCTCGTTGGGCACGCGGTCGAAGAACCAGCCCACACTGAGCGTGTGCTCGTCGTCGACGGGCACGCGCCACTCGAAGTGACCGCCGGTGAACAGACAGTTCGGCCACAGGCAGGTGCGCCCCACCGTCCACAACTCGTCCGTCTCCGTCTGGCCTTCGAGGACGCGCCGGTACACGAAGCCGTACTCGAACAGGTCGAAGCCGATCTTCAGGTGGGTGGGCGACCGGGCCCCGTCGAGGCCGCGCAGCACGCGCGACCAGTTGCCGTGCAGCCACTCGAAGTGCACGGGGTCGATGGAGTTCTCCTGGGCCTGGAGCCAGTTGCAGGGGACCTCGGAGAACACGATCTGGACGAAGCCGTTCTCCCAGGTGAAGGGCTCCCACGTCGGCACCAGCGGGGCCGGCGGGGGCCCGAGATAGGCCCACAGCAGCCCGGCCTTGGCCTCGACCGGATAGGCGGTGAGCTTGATGCGATCCTTGTAGCGCGCCTCGGGGTGGACGGTCTCCTCGAACGGCTGGGCCAGGCACTGGCCCGTCTCCCCGTAGAGCCAGCCGTGATAGTGGCAGCGCAGCCCGCGGTCCTCGACGATCCCGCAGGCGAGATCGGCCCGGCGGTGGGCGCAGTGGCGGTCCAGGAGCCCGAACGTCCCGCGCCCGTCCCGGTAGAGCAGCAGGTCTTCAGCGAGCAGGCGCACGGGCTTGATCGGAGTGTCTTCCAGCTCGGCGACGGCGGCGATGGGCATCCAGTACCGCCGCAGCAACTCGCCCACCGGCGTGCCCGCGCCGACCGCCGTCAAGATCCTGTTCTGCTCTTCGCTCAGCAACGGCCCCTCACCTGAACGCGCGTGTACCACCGGGCGCTCGCCAAGGCAAGGGGAGTTCTGTATAGTCGCGCGGTGAGCCGCGTGGTCGGAGGCGAGACGACGCTTCGCGAGGCGCTGCTCGAGCGGGCCGCGCGGTTGGTGCCCGCGCTCAAGCAGCGAGCGGCCGAGGCCGAACGGCTGCGTCGGCTGCCCCTGCTGGACTCCGAGCCCATCCAGCGCTTGCATCGTGACGCCCACGCGGCGTCCCACCACGCGGCCCTCACCTGGGACACCTGGGCCCAGGAGTTCGGGCGGCAGGCCCTGCGCTGAGCCTCGGCTACGCCCCGAGCCGGGGCAGGAGCCGCACCGTGTTGTCGCGCTCGATCGCCCGCAGCTCGGTGGAGCCGAATCCGTAGTCCGCCAGTCCCTTGACGTGGTCGGCGGCGGTCCGATACGGGAAATCCGTCCCGAACACGACCTGCGACACCGCCACGAGCTTCAGGAGCGACGCCAGCGCGTAGGGATGAGCGGCCTGGGCGGTGTCGTAGTAGAAGCGCCGGAGCTCGTGCTCCACGCCGTTCGGCACGCGGGCGGCCAGGCTCTTGTTGATCAGGGGCAAGCGCACGAAGCGCTCGGTCAAGAACGGCATGGTCCCACCGCCGTGAGAGAAGATGATCTTCAGATCCCGGCAGCGGGCGGCGGTGCCGCTGAACACCAGGCTGGCGATCGTCCGCGTGGTGTCCGTCCCCCACTCGATGATCGATTCCGGCACATCGGGAATGAGGTTGCCGCAGCAGTTGGCGGTGGTCGGGTGCGTGTAGACGACCGCCCGGCGGCGATTCAGCTCGTCCAGCACGGGGGCGAATGACGGATCGCCGAGCCACTTGTCGCCGTAGCTGGTGAGCAGGCCGATGCCGTCGGCCTTGAGCGTGTCCAGCGCGTAGGCGATCTCCTCCAGGGTGGCGTCGACGTGGGGCATGGGCATCACGGCGAACATGCCGAAGCGGCCGCGGGAGTCCCCGGCGAGCCGGGCCGAGTATTCGTTGCACTCACGGGCCAGCTTGCGCGCGTCGCCGTCGTCCAGGAATCTCAGCGCGGGCGTGGTGATGGAGGTCAGGGCCGTGGCCACGCCCGCCCGGTCCATGTCGGCGAGCGACTTCTCGGGCGTCCAGTCGCGCACGGGGCCCGGGATGCTCCGCGCCGTGATAGCCGCGAGATAAGGCGGCGGCGTATGGTGGTGGTGGACGTCGATCCGGTGCGGCCTGGGTGTCGCCATCGCTAGCCCTCCGATCGGCTAAGGGGGCGAGCGTCTCGCCCCGGGAAAGGGGTCTATTATGCCCACGAAGCAGATCATTCAGGTGGATCTCGCCGCCTCCAACCCTCACCTGTCGGCCGCTACCAGGTTCGGCAACCTCGTCTTCGTGGCCGGCCAGACCGGGAGGCACCCCACGACCGGGGTAGTCGGCAAGGACGTCCGCGAGCAGACCCGGAACGCCCTGGAGCGGATCAAACTGATCCTGGCGGCGGCCGGCACGTCGCTCGACAACGTCCTGACGGCGACGACGCATCTGACCCGTCGGGAAGATCTGGCCGCCTACAACGAGGAGTACGCGAGATACTTCCCGACGAACAAGCCGGCCCGCACGACCGTATCGGCGATGCTGAACGCTCCCGAGCTCCTCGTGGAGATCACCGTCACCGCCGGTATCCCGGACTGACGCGCGTCCCGAATCAGGCCCCGATCACGGCGATGCCCTGGATCTCGACTTCCATGCCGGGCCGGGCGAAGTTCGACACGGTGATGAGCGCGCTGGCCGGGAACTTCCCGTCGGGAAACAGCTCCTTGCGGATCTGCACGAAGTGGTCGCCGTGCCGCGGTTCCTTGATGAACACCGTCATGGTGACCAGATCGGCCAGCGTGCCCCCGACGCGCCGCAGGGTCTGGTCCATGAGCGCGAACACGCGGCGGGTCTGGGCCTCGAAGTCGCCGCCGATGTTCCTGCCCGCTTCGTCCAGCGTGGCGGTCTGACCGGCCATCCAGACGATCCGTCCCCCCTCGGTCACGACGGCGGGCGAGAAGGCCCGGGTCTTCTGGACGTCGCTCGGCTCGAGATAGGTCTTGCTCATCGCGCCCCCCTCGCGGCAATTATCGATCAATTCCTGAATCAGTACCGGCGACACCTCACCGCTGCCGTTTCGGGCCCCCGGTCCGACCGGGGTCGGTGCACAGGCTGCCACCTGTATTGACTCCTCCGTTGGGCGAGCTATAGTGCGAGCACTCTCCAGCACAGGGGTGGGAAGGAGCGCGCCATGAAAGATGGACTCCGCTTCGTCGACTCCGACATGCACATCATGGAACCCCCCGACCTGTTCGAGCGCTATCTGGATCCGAAGCTCAAGGACCGGGTCAGCCTGCCCATCGGGGCCGACGGCCGGCCCACCCGGGGATGGGCCGCCGGCATGATCGCCGTCGACGGAATGTCCATCTCGGACTCCGACATCCAGCAGTATCGCAAGCGGCACCGGGCCACCTCGGCGCAGAGCAGTCAGCCGCTCTCGAGCTCCCGCCTCTTCGACACCGGCCGGCTCGACTTCGCCATCGAGCGGAGTTACAACCCCGAGGCCCAGGTGATGGGCATGGAGATGGAGGGGGTCGACATCGCCGTGCTCTACCCCACCACGGGCCTGGCCCTGCTCGGCCGCAACGGCATGGATCCGCAGCTGTCCCTGGCCCTGTGCCAGGCGTACAACAACTGGATCTACGAGTTCTGCCAGTACAGCCCCCATCGCCTGAAGTTCGTGGCCATGCTGCCCGTGCACGACGTGCACCTGGCCTGCAAGGAGCTGGTACGCTGCGTGCGGGAGCTGGGGGCGGTCGGCTCGTTCATCCGGCCCAACCTCGTCAACGGCCGCTACTGGCACTCGAACTACTGGGAGCCGCTCTACAGCCTGCACGAGGAGCTGGGCGTGACCTGGGGGTTCCACGAGGGCGTGAGCGCGATCTACTCCCGCATGATCGAGCTCTACGGCGAGAACCGCTTCTACCGGCACGTGGCCAGCCACTGGATCGAGATGCAGCAGGCCCTCATCGCCATGATCATCGGCGGGGTGTTCGAGTTCCACCCCAAGCTCCGGGTCGGCTTCCTGGAGGCCCAGAATTCGTGGGTGCCCGGCTTGCTCTCCCGCATCGAGTGGGACTATCCCCAGTACCGCGACTCCCACGCGCCCTACCTCACGCTGACCCCGCGGGAGTACTTCCGCCGCAACTGCTGGGCGGCGGTGGAGGGCAGCGAGCCCGAGATCGAAGCGACGGCCGGGCTGATCGGCGCCGATCGGATGTGCGTGTCGACCGATTACCCGCACTTCGACTCGAACTTCCCCCACGTGTCCGAGAATCTCTTGAAGAACGTGCCGCGGCCGATCGCGGCCCAGATCCTCATGGGGGGCGCGCACCTGTACGGCTTCACGGAGGAGGACTTCAAGAAGGCCGACGCCGCCGCGGCCGCCGACGTCGCCCGGCGCTAGGCGGAGGGCGGTTACCAGCCCGCGGTGATGTCAACCTCGAGCCGGCGGTGTGAGTGGTCGAAGGTGAATGGCGCCTCGCGGCTGCGCAACATCACGCGCCCCACCGAACGGTGCGTCGGGTCGACTTCGAAGAAAAGCCCGTACTGCAGGCCCAGTCGGGCGACCGGCTCGGGACAGCGGTAGCGGAGCACGAGTACGAGCTCCCCGGACGCCTCCCCGTCGTCGAGCAGCGGCGCGTCGGCCGTACACGGCTCGTCTTGAGCGAACACCCTCAGCCGCTCGGCGAGGTAGCGGGCGAGGGCCGACCGGCGATCGTCGAAGGCCGCGGCGGGCATCGGCCTGGTCGCATCCGTCACGATGCCCAGGGCTGCCGCCAGGTCGCGCGCCGCCACCCGTAGTCGGTAGGCGACCAGATCGGCCGAGATGTGCACCTCGCCGGTCGCGAGGCTGCTCGCGTGGGCAAGCGCGCTGGCCGGCGGTCCGAGCGTGACCAGCGCGACCAGGCCGAGGCCGGCACTCCATGCCCGCGCCTGCGCTGAGGCAAGCACCGGGGAGCAGCCTAGGAGGCGACCTGCGCCGCGTCAAGGCTGGCGTGTCGCGAGCGCGGAGGTTACGTCGGAGCCAGGAGAATCCCTACCGTCCCCGCAGCTTGGGGTCGAGCGCGTCTCGCAAGGAATCGCCGAAGAGATTGAACGAGAACACCCCCAGGCTGATGGCGATGCCCGGGAAGATGGCGACCCACGGCGCCTTCTCCGCGTACGACAGGGCCGAGCCCGAGAGCATCAGCCCCCAGGACGGCGTGGGCTCGGCGGAGCCCAGGCCCAGGTAGCTGAGCGCGGCCTCGGCCAGGATGGCGGCTCCCAGTTGTGCGGTCACGATGATGATGTAGGGCGCCACCACGTTGGGGATGATGTGTTGCAGCACGACGCGGGGCCGCGACGCCCCGAGCGCTTGCACGGCCTCCACATACACGTGCTCCTTCACCGACAGGGCGGCGGACCGCACGACTCGGGCCGCTCGAGGAATGATGGGAATGGAGATTGCGATGACGACGTTCTCGACGGCCGGCCCCAGGATCGAGGCGATCGCCAGGGCCAGGATCAGCTGCGGGAACGCCAGCATCATGTCCATCACGCGCTCGAGGAAGAGATCGACCTTCCCCCCCAGGTAGGCGCTGGTCACCCCGAGCAGACCACCGATGGTGCAGCCCATGAACGAGGCCGTGAAGCCGACGAAGAGGGCAATCCGCGCGCCGTACATGATACGGCTCATCACGTCGCGCCCGAACTCGTCGGTCCCGAACCAGTGCTCCACACTCGGTCGCGCGAACTGCAATCCGTAGTCGGCCAGGTACGGATCGTAGGGCACGAGGATGTCCGCGAAGGCGGCGACGAACAGCAGCCCGAGGATGATCGCCGCGCCGGCCGCGCCGAGGGGCTTCGTCCGGGCGAACTTCAGCACCTCCTCGCCGAGGGTGAGCCGCGGCGCCATGGGGGCCGAGGCCTGGGCGTGGGTCAGAACCGTCGTGGCCACGCTACCGGTACCGGATGCGCGGATCGAACCAGGCGTAGGTCAGGTCGACGAGCAGGTTTACGATCACGAAGCTGAACGCGATCAGGAACACCAGGGCCTGCACCACAGGGTAGTCACGATGCGCGACGGCGTCCACCACGAACCGCCCGATCCCATTCAGGGTGAACACCGTCTCGGTGACGACGAGGCCGCCGATGAGGAAGGCGAACTCGGTCCCGATCAGCGTGATGACCGGTAGCATCGCAT
Source organism: Candidatus Methylomirabilota bacterium (assembly GCA_035709005.1). NCBI lineage: Bacteria > Methylomirabilota (SeqCode) > Candidatus Methylomirabilota bacterium. The sequence continues at coordinate 130,415 of DASTFB010000047.1, forward strand.
TCTTCAGCGCGTGACGGATGACGACGACCCGCTCCCGCAACCCCTTGGCCCAGGCGGTGCGGATGTAGTCCTCGCGGAGCACCTCGAGCACCGTGGACCGGGTCATCCGGGTGGTCACCGCGGAGTAGCGGTAGCCGACGGTAACCACGGGCCAGACCATCATCGAAAAGTTCGCCCAGGGGTCGACCCACGGCGGCGTGAACTCCAGCGGGGGTCCCCAGCCGAACACGATCACCAGGAACAGGATGCAGAGGATGCCGACCCAGAACCCCGGGATAGCGAGGCCGCCGATGCTGACCACGCGGACCAGATAATCGACCCAGGTGTCCTGGCGGACGGCGGCGAGCATGCCGAGCGGGATGGCGATGATCACGGACACCAGCGTGGCCATGAGCGCGAGCTGGAGACTCACGGGCAGCCGGATGAGCAATTCCTCGGTGACCGGCTGCCCGGTCCACAGCGACTTGCCGAAGTCGAACTGCAGCACCCCCCACAACCACGTCCCGAACTGGACGATCAGGGGCTGGTCCAGCCCGAGCTGCTTCCGCAGGGCATCGAGTTGCGCCTGGTCGATCTGGCCGCCGCCGTCGTCCCCACCCAGGATGAGGAGGGCCACGTCCCCCGGGATCACCCGCATGATCAGGAAGACGATGGCCGCGACCCCCAGCAGGGTGGGGACGACCAGCAGCAGACGCTTCAGGATGTAGGTGCGCATGCCGCGGTCACCTCATCCGGTCAATCTTCGGCCAGCCAGACGTCCTGGAGTTTCTGGTTCGAGTAGTGGCTGGGCGCGGCCTTCCAGTTCTTCACCTTCGACCAGTGCACGATGTTGCGCACCCACCAGAGTCCCTGGGCGAAGTACGCCTTCTCGAACACGATCTTCTCGAACTCGTTCACGAGCTTCTTGCGCTCGGCCTTGTCCAGGGTCCTCGACTGCCGGTCGTAGAGGTCGTCGAGCTGGGGGTCCGAGACCTGGCTCCAGTTCGTCAGCGGGCTGGTGCTGATGAAATCCACCAGCGTCAGGTCGGGCTCGTCCATGAAGTCGACGTGCGGATCGACCATCGTCTCGAAATTCCGCGAGACCCGGCCGGCGTCGAACCAGGCGGCCGTTTCGAGTGGCCGGTTGGTCGCCTCGACCCCGATCTTCCTCCACTCCTGGATGAAGTACACCGCGAAGTCCTGGTAGGGGAGCTTCACGTTGCGGTTCGCCATGACGAACTTGAGGCCGTTCGGGAAACCGGCCTCGGCCAGCAGCTTCTTGGCCTCGGCGCGGTTCTTGTCCATGTCCCGCCCGAACCCGGGGAGCTTCTCGAGCTCGGCCTGCGACATTGCCCACTCGGTCCCCGGGCGCACCAGGCCGCCGACGTTCTTGAGCCCGGTGAGAGGGAACAGCACCTTGCCCATCGTGTAGCGGTCGATGGCAAGCGTGAGCGCCTTGCGGACGCGCACGTCGTCGAATGGCTTGACCTTGTGGTTGAACGAGACCGCCCACCAGCCGGGCGTGGGCGCCTCCTGGACGGTAACCTTGTCGCCGAGCTGCCGCTTGATCGCCTCCACCTCGGACATGGGCAAGCCCCGGAACTCGATGTACGCCCGGCCCGAGCGGACGGCGGCTGAGCGCACGGCGGTCTCGGGACTGATGAAGAACTTGTAGCCGTCGAGATAGGGGCGGCCCTTGACGAAGTAGTCGGGGTTGCGCTCACCCTCGAACGTGGCGCCGCGCGTGTAGTCCTTGAACTTGAACGGTCCGGATCCCACGACATTCGTCTTGAAGTAGTTCGGGTCCTTGTCCAGGTACTTCTTCGGGAAGATCACGTTCCAGGGCGAGGCCAGGTTGGACACGAACGCGGCTGACGGGTGCTTGAGCTTGAAGACCACGGTGGAGGCGTCGGGGGCCTCGATGGCCTTGACCGCCGCGAAATGCGCCTTCCGGATGCTCTTGACCCCCTTGGGCGGGAACACGAGCTTGTCGTAGCTCGCCTTGACGTCGGCCGCAGTCAGCTTCGAGCCGTCGTGGAACTTGATGTCCTGACGGACCTTGACGGTCACGGTAAGGCCGTCGGGCGAGGTCTTCCACTCGGTCCCGGCGTCGCCGATGATCTTGGAGGAGTCCAGCGGGTCAAACTGGAGCAGGGTGCTGTAGAGGGGCGCGACCAGCTGGATGTTGGCGAAGGTGCTCTCCTGGTGCGGGTCGAGGCTCGGCGGGTCGGCGCCGATGGCCGCCAGGAGGATCCCGCCTCTCCGGGGGGTCTCGGCCGCCGCGGCGGTATCCGGCAGCGGGAGCACCAGCGAGCCGAGCAGGAACGTGAGGGCTACGACCGTAAGGAGCGTTCGGGTACGCCGGGTTGCTTCCGCCATCTGACACCTCCCGCGAACGAAGGGACGTAGGACCTGTACAGTGACGGGACAGTGAACCTTTATGCGAAGGGACGCATGGCGGACGCTAACAGGGGACAGGGGCCCGTGTCAACGGGGGACCTGACCAGGCGGGGCGCGCTTGACTCCCGGACCGGGGCCGGCCTAGTCTCGGGGACCATGGCGCTCACCTTCCACAAGCTTCATCCGCACTTCGTCGCCGAGGTTAGCCCGGTGGATCTACGCCGGGTCCATGATCCGGACACCCTGGCCCAGATCCGGGCGGGCATGGACGAGTACGCCGTCCTGGTCTTCCGGGAGCAGCCCTTCTCGGACGAGGAGCACCTGGCCTTCGCCCAGCGCCTCGACGGGGAGCTCCACACCCGCACCGGGTCGGCCGCCCTCGGCAAGAGCCGACTGGGCAACGAGGCGCTCTCCGACATCTCCAACCTCGACGAGCGCGGCGAGATCCAGCGCGAGGGGGACCGCCGTCGCATGTACACGCTGGGCAACCGGCTCTGGCACACCGACGCGTCGTTCGTCGATCCGCCGGGCCGCTACTCGATGCTCTCGGCCAAGGTCGTCCCGCCCGTGGCGGCCGACACGGAGTTCGCCGACATGCGCGCCGCCTACGACGCGTTGCCTGCGGAGATCAAGGCCCGGCTGGAAGGCCTGCGTGTCCACCATTCGATTGCCCACTCCCGGCAGACCCTCGGGTTCGAGTTCTCTGAGGACGAGCAGGAGAAGCTGAAGGGCGCCATCCACCCGCTGATACGCAGGATCCCGCGCTCGGGACGGCAATCGCTCTACGTCGCCTCTCACGCCTCGCGGATCATCGACTGGCCGGTGCCCGAGGGGCGATTGCTGCTGCGCGACCTGATCGAGCACGCCACCCAGCCCGAGTTCGTCTATCGCCATTCCTGGCGTGTCGGCGACCTCGTGATCTGGGACAACCGGGCCACCATGCATCGGGCTCGCCCCTTCGAGGACACGACCTATCGCCGCGAGCTGCGCCGGGTGACGACCCTGGACATCGCCGAGCCTGTCGTCGCCGTCTCAGGCTCCTGACGGCGCCCGCGCTGTGACGGCGTTCTCCGGGTTCAGCCTCCCCGACGAGCTCCGCCTCCTCCGCGACCAGGTCCGCCGCTTCATCCGGGAGGAGATCATCCCGCTGGAGCAGCGGCTGGACCCGGACGCTCCCGGCATCCCCGAGGAGGATTTCCAGCGGCTGGCCGCCAAGACCAGGGCGGCGGGGTTGTGGGCGCTGGGCGCCCCCGAGGAGCACGGGGGCGGCGGGCTCAACACCTTCAGCATGTCGGTGATCCTGGAGGAGATGGCCCAGCATCGGATGGGGCTCTACAGCCCCGGCTGCGGCGTCTTCGGCCGCTACCCGCCGCCGGCGATCTGGGCCGGCAGCAAGGAGCAGATCGCCAGATATGCGGTGCCCACCATCCGCGAGGGATGGCGGACCTTCTTCGCCATAACCGAGCCCTCGGGCGGCTCCGATCCCGCCGGGGCCATCCAGACGCGGGCCGAGCGGCGGGGCGATCGGTGGGTGTTGAACGGACGCAAGGTGTTCATCTCCAACGCCCACAACGCGAAGTGGGGAGTGGTCTGGGCGCGCACCGACAAGGCCAAGGGCCGGGCCGGCATCTCCTGCTTCATCGTGGAGGCGGGCACGCCGGGCTTCACGGCCAGGAACATCCGCACGATCCGGACCTCGGCCGTGCCCAACGATGTCGTGTTCGAGGACTGCGAGATTCCCGCCGAGAACCTGATCGGCGCCGAGGGGCAAGGGCTGGACCTCGCCTTCGACCTCCTGGTGAAGAACCGCTTTCCGTACTCCGCCTGCAACCTGGGCGTGGCCGTGGCCGCGCACCGCATGGCCATCGAGCACGCCAAGCAGCGGTCGACCTTCGGGGTGCCGCTGAGCCAGCGTCAGGCCATCCAGTGGATGCTGGCAGACGCCGAGGTGGAGCTGCGGGCCTGCCGGTGGCTGGTCTGGGAGGGGGCCTGGAAAGCCGATCGGGGCGAGGATGCGCGTGTGGAAGCCTCGATCGCCAAGCTGTACTCCAGCGAGGTGCTCGGGCGCGTGATCGACGCCGCCGTGCAGATCCACGGCGGCTACGGCGTGGCCAAGGAGTTTCCCCTGGAGCGCTGGTATCGAGAGGCCCGCGTGCGCCGCATCGGTGAAGGGCCGTCCGAAGTGCACCGCATGGTCATCGCCCGCTCGCTGTTCCGCTGACCGGTCCCGGCCGCCTGCGATGCTGCCGCTGACCGGCGTGACGGTCGTCGAGCTGGGAGCCAACCTGGCCGGTCCCTACGCGGCCGAAGTCCTCGGCCACCTTGGAGCGGACGTCGTCAAGATCGAGCGGCCGGAAGGCGACGACGCCCGGCACTGGGGGCCGCCGTTCTACCAGGGCGTGGCGCCCAGCTACCTGGCGGTGAACGCCAACAAGCGCGGGATCACCGTGGACCTCAAGGACCCCCAGGCGGTGGCCTGGCTCGCCGACTTCATCGGCCAGGCCGACGTCCTCATCCAGAACCACCGCCCCGGCTCCCTCGACGCCATCGGGCTTGGCCCCGCGGCCCTGACCGCCCGCTATCCGCGGCTGATCTACTGCTCCGTGTGGGCCTTCGGCCGGCAGGGCCCGCTCGCCCTCAAGCCGGCCTACGAGCCGGTGGTGCAGGCCTTCGCCGGCCTGATGGTCATGAACGCGGCCGAGAGCGACCCGCCCACGCGCATCGGCGTCTCGGCGCTCGATTACGGCACCGGGATGTGGACGGCCATCGGCGCGCTGGCCGGGTTGTTCCAGCGCGCCCACACCGGGCGGGGGTGCGTCGTGGACTCCTCGCTGCTGGAGACGGGTCTGGCCTGGCTCAAGGGGCCGATCGCCCTCTTCACCACCACCGGCGCCGTGCCCGACCGTCATCGCACGGGCAGCGGCCGGCTCGTCCCGTTCCAGGCCTTCGAGACGAAGACGGGCCCGATCCTGGTGGCGGCCGGCAACGATCGGCTCTTCGCCAAGCTGGCGGGTGTGCTGGGGCACCCCGAGTGGGCGACCGACGCGCGCTTCACCGGCAATGCGGCCCGCCAGGCCAACAAGACGGAGCTGCTGGGCCAGATCGAACACATTCTCCGCACGCGCAGCAAGGGCGAGTGGATCGACCTCCTGGAGGCCGCCGGCGTGCCGTGCGCACCGATCAACAGCCTGCCCGACGTGCTGGCCCAGCCGCAGACCGACGCCCTCGGGATTCTCCAGCCGGTGCCCGGCGACGAGATACCGCTGGTCGGGCTGCCGCTCTCGTTCGACGGCGTCCGGCCGGCGATTCGCAGGGCGCCGCCGAAGATCGGTGAGCACAACGACGAGATTCGGCCCAAGAGCGATCGGCGGGCGTAGCGATGTCGCGAGAAGTCGACGCTTGAAGGTCAGTCGGCTGCTGAGGTAGAGATAAGCTCGTGACTCCCACCGAGTATGAGGAGCTCGCCGAGTTTCTCGGACACCGCTTCGGCGAGATCGATCGCCGGTTCGATGAGAGCGATCGCCAGTTCACCGAGCTTCGTCAAGAGATGCTCGGGCACTTTGACGAAACGTACCGTCGCCTCGAGCGTCTCGAGCAGCGGCTTTCCCCGTAGGCGCACGCCATGAAAGTCATCTACGACGTCAAAGACCGGGTCGCTCGCATCACGATCAACCGGCCCGAGGCCATGAACGCGATGGACCCCGACGTCTACGCCGGGCTCTCCACGGCCTGGACCGACGTGCGCGACAACCCCGACGTGTGGGTCGCCATCGTCACGGGAGCGGGCGACAAAGCCTTCACGGCGGGGGCCGATCTCAAGGCCATGACCACGCGAACGCGCGAGCGGGCGGATTTCTTCCTCACCCAGCAGAGTATGATCCTGAACCGGGGCCTGGAGGTCTGGAAGCCGGTCATCGCCGCCGTCAACGGCTACTGCCTGGCCGGGGGAATGACGCTGCTGTTCGCCACCGACATCCGGATCGCCGCCGAGCATGCCGTGTTCGAGATCTCGGAGGTCAAGCGCGGCATCCTGCCCGGCAACGGCGGCACCCAGCGGGCGCTGCGCCAGCTGCCCTACGCCATCGCCATGGAGATGCTGCTGCTGGGCCGGCGCCTGACCGCCCAGGAAGGGCTGGCCTACGGGCTGGTCAATGCGGTCGTGCCCCGGGGCGACCTGCTGTCCACGGCGGAGCAGTACGCCGGCCGGCTGTGCGAGCATGGCCCGCTGGCCCTGCGCGCCGTGAAGGAGCTCGCCATCCGGAGCCAGAGCGTGCCGCTGGAGCACGGCCTGCGGCTGGAGGAAGCCTTCCAGGAGTTTCTGCGGACGACGGAAGATGCCCGAGAAGGGCCGCGGGCCTTCGCCGAGAAGCGCAAGCCCGTCTACAAGGCGCGATGACCCCTTCACGCTCGGCACTCTACGTTCCCGGCAATCGCCCGGAATGGATCGAGAAGGCCGTGAGCTACGGGGCCGACACGCTGATGCTCGACCTGGAAGACTCCGTGCCCGGGCCCGAGAAGGCCGCGGCGCGCGCCACCGTCAAGGCCGGGGTCCGGATGCTCAAGGCCCGGGGCCAGGCCTGCGCCGTCCGGATCAACGGCTTCGCGACGGGGCTGACGCTCGACGACCTCGAGGCCGTGCTGTGCCCCGAGCTGGAGCGGGTGCTGCTGCCCAAGGTGGAGAGCCCGGCCGACCTGGACCAGCTCGACGCGCTGCTGACACACCTGGAGCGCCGGCTGGGCATCCCGGAGGGCCAGATCGAGACCCCGCTGGCGTGCGAGACAGCCCCGGCCATGCGCAGCGTCTACGAGATCGCCACCCGATGCCGGCGGGTCAAGCGGGTGAGCCTGGCGGCCGGCCCCGGGGGCGACGCCGCCCGCGCCATCGGCTATCAGTGGTCCAAGGAGGGGCTGGAGACGCTCTTCCTGCGCTCCAAGGTCGTCCTCGACGCGCGGGCGGCGGGCATCGCGTATCCGACGATCAGCTCGTGGTGGAACATCAAGGACCTGGAGGGGCTGGAGCGCGACGCCCGCTGGAACCGCGCACTCGGCTACCGCGGCCAGACGGTGATGCATCCCACCCACGTTCCCATCGTCAACCGCGTGTTCACGCCGACGGCCGACGAGATCGCCTACCACCAGGGCCTGATCGCGGCCATGGCCGAGGCGGCCCGGAATGGGATCGCCGCCGTGTCCTACCGGGGCGACATGGTCGACGAGGCCATGGTCAAGACGTCCCGCGAGCTCCTGGCCTTCGCCCGGGCCATCGGCCTTCAAGCCTGATCGTCCCCGGCCACTTTCACGAAGTCGCCCGTTCGGGGTTTCACTGGTATGGATGCCCACATCGAGCAGGGAATGCTGGTCCTGGCCGATATTTCCGGATTCACCGCGTTCGTCACGGCGACCGAGCTCGAGCACGGACCGCCCATCATCGCCGCGTTGCTCGAGGAGGTCATCGGCAAGCTCGCGCCCCCGCTGCAGATCCAGGAAGTCGAGGGGGATGCGGTCTTCGCGCTGGGGCCGGATGGCGTCCTGGTTCCGCCGGAGCGCGTGCTCGAGGTGCTGGAAGGGGCGTTCATCGCCTTCCGTCAGCGCCAGCAGGACATGCAGGCGACCGAGACCTGTTCGTGTAACGTCTGCGCCAACATCTCCGCTCTCGATCTCAAGATCGTCGCTCACCACGGGAGCTTTCTCCGTCATGTGGTGGGGGGCCGGAGTCAGGCGGCGGGGGTGGATGTCATCCTCGCCCATCGACTGCTCAAGAACCGCCTGAGCGCCCGGCGGGCGTACCTGATGCTCACGGAAGCCGCGTTGCGCTGGATCGGCGTCGATCCCGCCCGCGCGGGGCTGGTCGCTCACACCGAGCGCTACGAACACCTGGGCGACGTTCGCTGCTTCGTGAAAACGCTGGCCCCCGAGCCGCTCGCCGCCCCCGCGTGAGCGGGCGACGCGGGGGGCGCTACTCCCCGCGAATCTCCCGCAATCGTCGCTTCAACGCCGTCATGCGGTCGTTCATCCTGTCCGAGAGGCGCGTCCGGGCCGGCTTCTTCGTCTCGGCCTCCTGTCTCACCGGTCGCGGCGTGGGGGCGTGACAGTAGGCGCAACCCTGCCGCAAGCCATGCTTGCACTCGCTCATCGATCTCGCTCTCCTTGCTCCTCAGCATACCGCCGACGGACCCGAACGTCGGTGAGATCTCTGTTATGATGCCGGGGCGCCCGCACCCATGCGCAAGAGCGACGACCGGATCCTCGTCACCCACGTCGGCAGCCTCCCCCGCGACCCCGTCCTGCGCGATCTCCTCGTCAAGCAAGACCGCGGTCAGCCCATCGACGAGCGCGAATTCGAGCGCCAGGCCGAGGCCGCGGTGCGGGCCGTGGTGGCCCGGCAGCTGGAGGCTGGTATCGACATCGGCAACGACGGTGAGCAACCGCGCGCGGGATTTTCCACCTACGTGGCGCGGCGGATGCGGGGCTTCGGCGGCGAGAGCAAGCGCTCGCTGGCCCGTGACCTGGCCGAGTTCCCGGACTGGGCGGCCATGCTGCAGGCCCGGCGGCAGAACGCGGCCCGCAGCGCCAACGCGCCCCAGGCGCTGGGCGAGGTGAGCTACGATGACCTGCGCGAGGCGGAGCGGGAGTGCGACCTCTTCCTCCGGGCGACCGCCGCCGCCCCCGGCCAGTTCACGGAGCGCTTCATGACCGCCGCCTCCCCCGGCACCGTCGCCACCATCCTCCTGAACGCCCACTACGAGTCTCACGAGCGCTACGTCATGGCCCTGGCCCGGGAGATGCGGAAGGAGTACGAGCTGATCCACTCGCGAGGCCTGCTCCTGCAGCTCGACTGCCCGGACCTGGCCATGGAACGGGCGCGATTCTTTCAGCACGAGTCGCTGGGCGGCTTCGTGCGGGCGGTGGAGCTTCACGTCGAAGCCATCAACCAGGCCACCGCGGCCATTCCCGCTGATCGCATCCGCCTGCACGTGTGCTGGGGCAACTACGAGGGACCCCACATCCACGACGTGCCGCTGGAGACCATCCTGCCCGTCATCGTCCGCGCCCGGGTGGGGGCGATCTCCCTGCCCCTGGCCAACCCGCGCCATCAGCACGAGTACCGGGTGCTGGCGCGCCAGCGGCTCCCCGAGGCCATGCTCTTCCTGCCCGGGGTGATCGATACGACCACCAACTACGTGGAGCACCCAGAGGTCGTGGCCGATCGCATCGGCCGGGCCGTGGAGGCGCTCGGCGACCGCACGCGCGTGATCGCCTCGACCGATTGCGGCTTCGGCACCTTCGCCGGCTCGGAGAACTGCGCGGCCAGCGTGGTGTGGGCCAAGCTCGACTCGTTGCGCCAGGGCGCCGCCCTGGCGAGTCGACGACTGTGGGGAGGCCAGGGACCCAGTGCCTGAGGGGACGAGACCACTCGAGATCGTGACCGAGGTGCCCGACCGGGCGATGGTGATCTTCGCGCATCCCGACGACGCCGAGATCGCCTCCGGCGGGGTGATCGCCAAGTGGGTGGCGGCGGGCTGTGAGGTGACGTATGTCCTGTGCACGAACGGTCAGGCCGGCACGGCCGATCGGTCGCTGACGCCGGCCACGCTGGCCCAGAAACGCGCCGAGGAGCAGCGGGCCGCCGCCGATTTCATGGGCGTCAAGCACCTGGTCATGCTGGGGTATCCCGACGGGGAGCTCGAGGATACCCGCGAGTTCCGGGGCGACCTCGTCCGGGCCCTGCGCCAGTACCGGCCGAACACCGTGCTCGTCCACGATCCCTACCGGACCACCGGGTTCCAGCATCGCGATCACCGCCACGCCGGCATCGCCACCACCGACGCCGTGTACCCGTATGCCCGCGACCACCTGCATTTCCCCGAGCAGATCACCCGCGAGGGCCTCGAGCCGCACAAGGTCCGCGAGCTGTGGTACTGGGGGATGGACCAGCCCAACATCATCGTGGACGTCACGGACTCGATCGACCGACAGATCGCCGCCTTGATCCGCCACGAGAGCCAGCTCCCCGGCTTCAACGTGGCCGATGGGGAGACGATCGGCCAGCGCTTGCGCCGCCATGCCGCCGAGGTGGCCGCCGGCTACGGCTTTCGGTACGGTGCGGTCTTCCGGCGGCTGATCGCGCGGAGGTAGCGCGGGCATGAAGATCTCCCGCGTGGAGGCGCTGCACTGCGACGGCGGCTGGCGGCCGTGGACGTTCGTCCGGCTGGAGACCGACGGCGGCCTCGTCGGCTGGGGCGAGTGCAGTGACAACCGGAGCCCGTACGGCATCGCCGGCTGCGTGCGCGACCTGTCCGACCTCCTGGTTGGCCAGGACCCCCGGCCGGTGGAGCGCCTGTACTGGGACATGCTGCGCCGCGTTCGCCAGAATCTCGGCGGGGTCTCCCACAAGGCCATCGCCGGCATCGAGCTGGCCCTCTGGGATCTCAAGGCCAAGGCGCTCGGCGTGCCGGTCTACGAGCTGTTCGGCGGCCCCCTGCGCGACCGGGTCCGCCTCTACTGGTCCCACTGCGGGACGACGCGGGCACGGATGGGCAGCCTGCTGGGGACGCCGACGCTCAAGACGTACGACGACATCGCGGCCCTCGGCCGCGAGGTGGTGGCCCGGGGCTTCACCGCGCTGAAGACCAACATGGTCATCCCGGGCGAGCCCGCCACGGTGTACTTCCCCGGCTTCGCCAGCGGCATCAACACGACCGACGGTGCGCCCACGGTCGAGATCCTCGAGGCCATCGACCGCCTCATCGGTACGTTCCGCGCCGCCGTCGGGCCCCGGATCGGACTCTGTCTGGACCTCAACTACAACTTCCGGACCGAGGGGGTCCTGCGCATCGCCAGGTTGCTGGAGAAGTACGACCTGCAGTGGCTCGAGTACGACAACTGGGACCCCGAGGCCCTGCTGCAGATCAAGCAGGCGAGCTCCACGCGGCTGGCCTCCTGCGAGAGCCTGGTGACGCTCCGGCAGTACCGGCCGTTCCTGGAGCGGCACGCGGTGGACGTGGCCATCGTCGACGTGCCCTGGAACGGCTTCTCACAAGCCGTGCAGATCGGCCGGCTGGCCGAGGCGTGCGAGATCAACATCGCCCCCCACAACTACTACAGCCACCTGGCCGATCTGCACTCTCTGCATCTGTGCGCCGTCTTGCCCAACGTGCGCATCATGGAGATCGACATCGATGACGTGCCGTGGAAGGGCCCGCTCGTGACCCGACCGCCCGTCATCCGCGACGGCCACATCTGGCTGAACGACGCGCCGGGCTGGGGCGCCGACATCGACGAGCGCGTGCTGCGCGAGCACCCCTGGCCGCGGCCCGGTGAGGGGAGCGCTCCGCGGTTCTACGGCATGGATCCCGGACAGATGACGGCGCGCCCGCGCTGAGCGAGAATCTCAACCCGAGGGAGCCGCGCATGGACATCGTCGATTCGCAGGTCCACATCTGGGGTGCCGATACGCCCGACCGGCCGTGGCCGCCGGGCCGCGCCCAGGACGCGCAAAAGCCCTATCCGATCTCCAAGGAGGCGGTGCTCTTCCAGATGGATCTGGCCAAGGTTCGTCGCGCGGTGCTGGTGCCGCCGTCGTGGGAGGGCGACCGCAACGATCTGGCGTTGGAGGCCGCGCGCCGCTACCCCGACCGGTTCGCCGTCATGGGGCGGCTGGCCGTGCAGGATCCCGGCAGCCGCGCGGTGGTGGCCGACTGGAAGAAGCAGCCCGGCATGCTCGGCATGCGGTTCACCTTCCACAGCGAACACTATCGCCACTTCCTCACCGACGGCACCGCCGACTGGCTATGGCCGGCGGCGGAGCGCCACGGCATTCCCCTCATGGTCCTCGTCCCGGGGGCGCTCGACGTGATCGACCGCATTGCCGGCCGCCATCCCGGGCTCAAGCTCGTGATCGACCACGTGGGCATCAGCCTTCGCGAGAAGGCCCCGAAGGTCTTCGAGGACCTGCCCGCGGTGTGCCGGCTGGCCAAGCACCCCAACGTGGCGGTGAAGGCCTCGGGGATGCCGGCATGGTCGACCGAGGGCTATCCGTTCCGCGACTTGCACCCGCACATCCGCACCCTGGTCGAGGCCTTCGGCCCGCGCCGGACGTTCTGGGGCACGGACCTCACCCGCATGCCCTGCACCTACCGGGAATGCATCGATCTCTTCACGCAGGAGCTGCCCTGGCTCAAGGCCGAGGATCTGGCCTGGGTCATGGGGCGTGGGGTGTGCGAATGGCTCGGCTGGCCGCTGTGATCCCGATCCCCTAACCGGAGGAGACACCCCGATGGCTCAGCGATTTCCTCTCGAGCTCTCGACCCCGGCGGCCCTTCAGCTCGATGCCGCCGCGCTGGCGCGACTGGACGAGCTGATCAATCGTCACATCGCCGAAGGACGGTACCCGGGCGCCCAGATCGCCGTCGCCCGCCACGGCAAGCTCGCCCTCGCGAAGACGTACGGTGACGCGCGGCTGGAGCCCCAGCGCCAGGCCGCCCGCGACGACACGCTCTGGCTGCTCTACTCCAATACCAAAGTCGTCACCGCCTGTGCCGTGTGGCTCCTGGCCGAGCGGGGCGCCCTGCGCTTCACCGACCGCGTAGCCGAGCACCTGCCGGGCTTCGAGGCCAATGGCAAGGGCGACATCACGATCATCCAGCTCCTGTCGCACCGCGCCGGGTTTCCGAGCGCGGAGGTGCCGAAGGAAGTTTGGGAGGACCACGAGCTCCTGCGGCGTGCGGTGTGTGGCTTCACCCTCGAGTGGACGCCCGGGTCACGGCTGCACTACCACGGGCGGTCGGCCCACTGGACGGCGGCGGCGATGATCGAGGCCGTCACCAAGACCGACTACCGGGCGTTCATCCGCGACAACGTCATCACCCCTCTGGGGCTGGGCGACGAGCTCTTCGTGGGCCTTCCCGACGCCGAGCACGGCCGGGCGGTGGACATGCACGAGCCGTCGCCGGACGGCACCCGGCAGGTCCGGCGCGCCGACGAGAACAACGCGGGCTTCCGCCGGGCCGGGGCGCCGAGCAGCGGCGGCTACGCCACGGCGAGAGCCATGGCCGCCTTCTACCACATGATGCTGGCTGGCGGCCGGCTCAACGGAGTGCGCCTGTTCTCGCCGCGCCTGATCCAGTACGTCACCCGCAACGTCACCGGCGACATGGTCGATGGCTACATGGGCATGCCGATGCACCGGGGTCTTGGCCCGCATCTGCGCGGAACGACCGATAGCATCCGGGGGCTGGGCGCGCTGGCCTCACCGCGAACGTTCGGTCACGGGGGCGTGGGCTCGTCGTATTGCTGGGCCGATCCCGACTCCGGCGTCAGCTTCGCTTACTTCACCAACAGCCGCATTCCCGATCCCTGGCACAGCGCGCGCCTGGACGTGGTGTCCAACTGCGTGCACTCGGCGATCGATTGAAGATGGGGGCCCCGAAATGGCCCCCATACCCCCCGCGCTCGGAGCGCCCCGGCAAAGCCGTGTCGCTCCTCGATTTGAAGATGGGGGGCGACATGGGATGGGGGCCCCGACATGGCCCCCTATACCCCATTCACGTATCAATCGAGCCTTCGGCTCGATTGCGCCAGCGACCGGCGTGACGTGCTACTTCAGCGGAAGGTCCAGCTCAGCTCCAGCATGTGGAGGTCGGCCCCGGTGCCCTCGCCATAGATCTTGGCGTCGGACAGATGCTGCATCCGATAGCCCACGCCGAGCCCGCGGTACACGGGCACGCGCACGCCGAAGGTCGCCACGAGCTGGAAGGCGCCGCCGAAGTTCTGGACGCCGAACTTGTGCCTGGTGAGCACCGCCGCCCCCAGTCCGACGTCGAGCGCCAGCGGGCTATCCCGCCGGCCGACCGCCACGAGCGGCACGATGCTGCCGACGAAGCCCGCTTCGCCGGCTCCGATCAGCGCGCCGGCCGTGGCCATGAGCCGCGGAGCCACATCCCACCCCGATCGCGCGTACCACGTCCACGGCAACGCGGCCGTCGCGAAGATGTCGTACTGCTGGAACGATTCCTTCTCGTCGCCGCCGAACACGTTCGGGCCATCGGCCCCCCCCCGGATCCCCACGTTCAGCAGGCGGAACTCCGCGTGGCTCGGCCCCGCGGCGAGCACGACGAGGCCCAGGCCCAGAGCGGCTGCTGCCCAACGCATCGCGGTAATCGTGGTCGCCCGGCGCGAGATCTAGATTCCCTGCCAGTAGCGGCGGCCGTGCAGGCGCACGATCTTGCCGAACCCGGGCGCCGGGAAGTGGCCGGCCGCCACGATGATCTCTTCGCGCTCCAGCCGGTCGAGCAGGGCGCGGCGGGTCCGCCGGGTGATGTCCGGATCCATGTCGGCGCGCGAGACCCAGTCGGGCTCCAGCACCTGGACCGGGCTGTGGGCGGCGTCGCCGAGCACGAGGGCGCGCTGGCCCCTGGAGGTGATCAGGATGCTCATGTGCCCGGGCGTGTGGCCGGGCGTGGGCAGCGCCGTCAGCTCGCGGGTCAGATGTTGCTCGCCCTGCATGAACTCGATCAGCCCCAGCTCGGCCAGCGGCCAGACACACGTGGGGGCGTTCACGAAACGGGTCGGCTGGACGTCGGGCTGATGGCACACCTCCCAGTCCTCGGCGCTCATCCAGTAGCGGGCCCTGGGGAAGGTCGGTACGTACCGCGTGCCCTCGGCCCGCAAGTTCCATCCGACGTGATCGCGGTGCAGGTGGGTCATCACCACCATGTCGATTTCGTCGGGCCGCACGCCCTTGGCCTGGAAGTCGTGCAGGAGCTGACCCCAGGGGACGTCGGGCCCGTCGGCGGGCTTGGGGCCCAGGCCCGTGTCGACGAGGACGGTCCGCCCGTCGGACCGGATCAGGTACGAGCCGAGGTTGAACCGGACGTGATGGTCCGTCAGGTGTGACTCGTAGGGTTGCCAGTCCTGCTCGGGAATGGTCGGGAAGAAGTTGCAGAGGTCGAACTCGAGCAGGCCGTCCGACAACGCCAGGATCTCCACGTCGCCGACCCGGATCACGTGATTGGGCATGGACCCCTCCGATCATGGCACGGGCCCTGACCGTCTGGAAAGGATTAGGCTCGCGTCGCGCGGTATACTTCGACCTGCCGTTTCGGCGTCGGCTGGCGAAGCCGTGGTTCCGCTCCGAGTATGTCCTGCCCGGCCTGGCGCTGGCAACGCTGGAAAAGGGGGAGTCATGGCGGTCGAGTTCGGCGTGCTGATTCCCACTCGCGAGGCGGTGATGTCCGGGCATCCGGAGACCGTCCCGCTGCTGGCCATGGCCGAGCGCGCGGAGGCGGCGGGCTTCGACTCCGTGTGGATCGGCGACTCCATCACCGCGCGGCCGCGCCACGAGCCGCTCACGCTGCTGGCCGCGGTGGCCGCGCGCACCCGCCGGATGCGGCTGGGCACCGGCGTGCTGCTGCCGGCGCTGCGCAACCCGGTCGTGCTGGCCCACGTCGTGGCCACCCTCGACCGCGTCGCGGAAGGCCGGGTGATCCTCGGCGTCGGCATCGCCGCCGATACGCCGGCCATCCGCCGGGAGTTCGCGGCCGTGGGCGTGCCCTTCGAGCGCCGGGTGGGCCGCTTTCTCGAGATGCTCGAGATCTGCCGCGCCCTGTGGCGGCAGGACAACGTCAGCTTCAGCGGCAAGCACTTCACGCTGGACAAGGCCACCGTCGAGCCCAAGCCGCATCGTGCCGGCGGGCCCCCCATCTGGATCGGGGGCAGCGGGCCCACCGCGCTCCGCGAGGCGGCGCGCTTCGACGCCTGGTTCCCCACCGGGCCCAGCGTCGAGTTCTTCGCCGAGCACTTTCCCAAGATTCAGGCCGCCGCCCGGGCGGCGGGTCGCCCGCCGGACGCCGTGACGGGCGCGGCCTACCTGACGCTGGCCCTGGACCGCGATCGCGCCGCCGCCGAGCAGCGGCTCAACACGTTTCTGGAGACGTACTACGCGGCGCCGGCCCGCACGATCCTGGCCCGCCAGGCCTGTTACGCCGGCCCCCTGGAAGGGGGCATCGAGTGGCTGCAGCGCTGGATCGCCGCCGGCGCGCGTCACCTCAACTTGCGCTTCGCCGGCGGCGACCAGCTCGCCCAGGTCGACGAGGTGGCCTCGCACGTGCTGCCGCGGCTCAAACGAGGCTGATCCTTCGCGAGCCGCGTGCCACGGCGGCGGCTCAGCAGCAGCCGCCGGCGATGCCGGCCCGGCGCGGCTCCACCAGCTCGACGCGGGCGTCGTCGGGCGCGCGCAGGAACGCCACCCGCGGCCCGTTGGGCACCTGGATCGGTCCCTCGAGCAGACGGGCGCCGAGACCCTCCAGGCGGGCGATGTCCGCTTCGAGGTTCTGCGAGTCGAAGCCGAAGTGCTCGAGCCCGTGATGGGCGCTGGCGTCACCCGGACCGAGCGTCTCGCCGGTGCGGGCTCCCGAGATGTTCACCATCATGCCGCCGTCCTCGCTCTGACACCGGAGGAAGCGGTCGCCGAAGGCGCGCACCTCGTCGCCGACGATCTTGAAGCCGAAGGCCTGCACGTACCACTCCGCCGTCTGTCGGGGATCCCTGGCCTTGAGATGGATGTGGTTGATGCGATACGGCATGCCGGCCTCCCTCAGAGCTCGAACGTCTTGACGTAGACGCCCGGCGAGCCGGGCGCGTGGCGCATGTGGGTGCGCATGCGGGCGTTCAGGGGAGAGACGTCGCGCTGGGCCTGCCAGGCCGCGCTCTCCGAGACCTTGGGGTGCTCGAACTCGTAGAACGTCATGTAGGTCGGCGTGCCGGTGACAGCCCGATACCGGCGGCCGCGAATGACGCCGGGCACCTTCTCGTAGTTGGGGACGTAGACGGTGTTGTACCAGACGTTCCACTCGTCGTCGACGTCGCCCGGCACGTCCATGCGTCCGATCTGCAGCGCGGGCGCCGGCGGGCGCTCAATCGCCGCGGCGGCCAGCGTCCTGGGGTGGATCATCACGTAGACGTTGCGGATGTAGGTGGTGGCGATGGCGCTGGGCCCGTAGCGTTTGGTGCCTTCCGTGGGGTTGGCCTGCACACGCTTGTAGGCCTCGTTCTCCAGCACCGCGGGACTCTCCAGCTCGTAGTACGCCAGGTGCTTGGGGCCGCCCTTCACGGCTTCGTAACGGGCGCCACTCAGGAACCCGGGAATCGCCAGCCGCTCGGCGAGATGCTCCTCGTTGTACCAGCGATTGAAATCCTTCTCCTTGTCGGCGGGAACGTCGGCCCAGACCATCAGCAGCGCGGTGCCCTTCTTCTTCGTCCCCATGTGGCCTCCTCCTCGGTGGGGCCTTAGTATATTGATCACCCATGAAGATCACCAGGGTCGACACCGTCGTCCTCAACCTGCCGATGATCATCGAAGGGGCCACGCCCATGCTGGGCGGCCGCCCCCGGACGAGCATCGACATGCTGCTGGTACGCGTGGAGACCGACGACGGGCTCACCGGCTGGGGCGAGGCGTTCGGCCACCGCATCTTCCCGGCTACCCGGGCCGCCATCGACACCTTGCTGGGCCCGATGTGCGTGGGCCGCGATCCGGCCCAGATCCTGGCAGTCAACGACGAGCTGCAGCGGGCCCTGCACGGGGTGGGGCGGAACGGCGCGGCGATCTACGCGCTGTCGGGGATCGACATCGCGCTCTGGGACCTCGCCGGCAAGGCCGCGGGCCTGCCGCTCTACCGCCTGCTCGGGGGTAGCCCGCGCGCCGACCTGCCCGCCTATGCCAGCCTCCTGCGCTACGGCAGCGCCGAGGCCGTGGCCCAGCACACCGATCAGGCGCTGGCCCGCGGCTACCGCCACATCAAGATCCACGAGATCACCGTGCCCGAGATCAAGGCCGCGCGCGATGCCGCGGGCCCGGGCGTTCCGCTGATGGTCGACACCAACTGTCCGTGGACGGTGGCCGAGGCGGTGGAGATGGCGCGACGGCTGGCTCCTCTCGACGTCGACTGGCTGGAAGAGCCGGTGTGGCCTCCGGAGAATCTCGCGGGGCTGGCCGAGGTGCGGGCCCGCGGCGGCTTGGCCACGGCCGCCGGCGAGAACTACGGGACGGTCTGGGAGTTCCGCCGCGCGTTCGAGGCCGGCGCGA
>DASTFB010000048.1 GCA_035709005.1 Candidatus Methylomirabilota bacterium
GCCAGTGGGCGAAGGCAAAATACGGCTCGAAGAGCTCGACCACCGTGCCGCTTCTGACGCGGGCGAGGATCCGGCGACGGTCATCGACGTAGGTGGTGAGCGTGTCACCGCTGAACGCGCGCACCTTCTTGCCTTCCCAGATCTTCTCCCCGTCGTACGTCACCGTCACCTGTCGCCTGCCGGACCCATAGGAGCCAGACGTCCGCTCCGAGAGAACCCAGCTCGAGCCGACCGAAGGCCAGTTGAGTGCACCCGGCGCCACGGAGGGACGCGAGGGGGGTCGGGCGGTGAGCGAGGCGGTCGGGCCCGGGGGGGTCAGGCGACCGCTCTCCAGGGCACGCTTGCGAAGGGTCGCGTGCTCATCCTCCGTGATGACGCCGCGTGCCCTCAGATCGTCGAGACGCTCGAGCTGACTCTCCACGCTGGGCGTGGCGCTTGCGGCCGTCGCGATAGGCGTGTTCGGGGCCCCCGTCGGTTGCGATACCGCCGAAGCCGGCGCCGGGCCTGCCGGCGTGTCGTTCGCCGGTTTACGCGGTGACTCGTCGACAGGGCCACGGGCAGAGCCTACATCGTCGGGCGGCGACGGTGAGAGCCCTGTCGAGGCGGACGTCGCCAGGATGATCTTGGTGGACTGGCCGCCGGCGGCGCCCACGAGCTTCACCTCGCGAACGCCACGCCCCCGGAGCGGCGTAAGGAATGCCGACGCCTGTTCCTCGTCATCGAACTGGAGGCCCTCGAACGTATACTCGGCGCGTCCGCTGCTGCCCTTGTCCATCTCGGCCTTGAACGCCACACCGTCGATCGTGCCGCGGAACTGCACCTCCGACCGCCATGGCGAGGCGGCCGCATCCTTCATCATCGTCCGGAGTCGCGGGAGGTCCTTCGCGGTGAGCGTGAGACCCTGGAACTTCGCCTCGAACCGTTGTGAGCCCTCGACAAGTCCCGCGGGGCCGAAGAGCGCGGCCTCGGCCTGCGCCAATGTCGCGGGCTCCACGGTCACCTTGTGGGCCTCATTCTGACTCGCGGCGTGTTGCGCCACCGCCTCGCCGTGAAAGCGCGCCAGGAGTGGCGCGACGCAGTTCTCGGCGGCTTTGGCCATCGTCGTCTTCAGCAGAGCGCCCCCATCGGCCCTCAGGTCGTCCAGTGTCGGCGTCCCGAACCGGCGGTCGCCCGCGAAGAAGCAGCCGACCTCGGCGTTCCACAGGACCTTCTCCTGGTCGAGGCGAATGAGCCGGGCTCGCACCCGGTACAGGGTGACGAAGGTCTTCGGGTCCGCGACGTGGTAGTGGAGGCCCCAGCCGGTGGTCTTGAGGTCGAGCACCGTCTTGGAGGAGCCGAACGCCTGCTTTAGGCTCTTGAGATCGTCGCTGTCCATGGCGGCCGCTACGGACCGGATGTCACGGATCCCCGCTCCTCCGGCCAGCCGCGACGCGAGGCGCTCCTTCAGGCCTCCGACTGGGTCCTCAAGGCCGACTTCGTTCGCCAGCTCGGTGCCAGCCGCCCGCTCCTCGGCCTCTTGAGCCGAGTTCTGAGCAGCGGCGGTCGCCATCGCAAACGGCAGGAGGATCAGCGGGGCCACGACCACTTGACCGCCCTTCGGCGCGGTCTTTCGCACGAAAAAGGAAGGCGCCGGGTAGTGAACGGCCACAACCTCCTGGTCCCTGAGCCGGGCGAGGTCCGCCTCCTCCACGCCCTTGATAGCAGAAGCGCAACCGTTCACGGCGAAGATGATCGCTAGGATCATGCTGACGCTGCGGCAAGCACGATGCACTCGACGCCTTGTCGATTCCATGAAGTCCCTCCCAGGGGACGCTTCCTTGCCTCTGGCAGCTATCATGATGTTCGGCCTCCGATTTGCCTGTGAAAAAAACTCACGCAAGCTGGAGCAAGATCGTGGCGGCACACCCACCCGAGGAGCCTCACCACTACTGCGCAAGACATGCGCGATACTCCGGCAGCCGGTCACGCCAGTCGGCAAATCCGTTCAGGTACTGACGCTGGCAAGCGATCTGCTTCGCGGCGTCGGCGGTGCTCTTGGCGGGGCTCCACGATGGGGCGGGCTGGTGCGGGGCGGCGGAGCTCACGACCGCCGGCGTAGAACGTTCCGGCACCACGGCCACAACCGGGGGCTCCGATCGAACGAAGAACACCTCAATGATCTCTCTCGCCATCTCGTCTGACGCCGTGCTGAGGGCTTCCTTGAAGTGCTGACCATCGTCGGCGCCCCATTCTTCATACAGCCGTCTCTCGCTCCGGTGTGTGGCAACGTGGCGGTAGAGCTCGCGGAGGTCTGCGGCCCGCACGAGACGGGCGTGCGTGCTCGCGACGAGCGTGACCGGGGGATTTGCCCCTGGGCCCTCGCGTGTCAGGCGGATAGTCTTGAGCACCACTTCGACAATCGTGTCGGCTGTTGTGTTACCCGCATAGACGAGCTTTGGATCCCCAGCCTGCACAGCCGGTTCAATCGGCACAAACGCCAGGCTTGTCTGCTGCGGCCCGGCCTGAAGAACGCTCTCCCGTAGCGCCTCTTGGAGATTCCGCTCTCCCACGGCGCTTTTCAGGACCGCTCCGACCTCCTTGGAGGGAGCCTCGGCGTTCGCCGCTCCATACAGGGCGCCGGTGAGCGCGCCGATGGTGCCTCCGGCGGCGGCTAAGCCCAGGCCAAAGGCCACGAACGGGCCGCAGATGAGAACGCCAATCTCTCGCGCGGCGCCGCAGCCCGCCATGCCCTTGAGGATGGTCGCGCCGGGCAGACCACCGGCAACCAAGCCGGCCCCCGCGCCTGTCGCTGCGGCCACCCCCTTGCCGCTCGTCGGCGTCTTGAGGTCTACGGCTGGCACATCGGACGGCGAGGCCACGCCGATCACGCCCACCTGCCCTCGAACTTCTTCCAACGACGGACCGCCGATCCGTTTGAGGGCGCATCCCCATTGGCCGAGGGCAACCATCCCCACCAGAGCGATCACCATCGGCTGGCGAATACATTCAATGCATGCCAAGGATCAGGCTCAACGGAGCCGACCGTGAGTTCAGCGACTGGGGGTCGAGGACCGGCGCCTGCTGGAGCCTGGCCTCCTGTACATCTGCTATCACCGCTACGTGGCGCCGATCGACGCCCTCATCGAGCGCCAGGCGACGCACGGCGGCCCTTCGCTCACCGTGCCGTTCGCCGACGAGGCCATCGCCCAGTTGTCACGCGGCGGCCTGTCCGAAGAGCGGGCCGTCCGTATGTTCGGATCGTTCTTCCAACTGCGGCGCGCCTTTTACTTCATCCACGGCTCGCTTGCCGGCGAGTGCGAATCCATGCGCAGGCTCCGCGAAGCGCTGTGGAACAACGTCTTTACGCACGACATGCGCGGCTACGAGGCAGCGCTCTGGAACCGAGTCGGAGCTTTTCGGCCACCGTACAGGCGCCTTCACCGGGGCCATGGACCACCACCAGGGCGTGTTCGAGCGCTGCAGCGAGCACGGCGCGCTGTTTCTGGACGAAATTGGCGAGGTATCGATCCCGGCCCAGATCAAGCTGTTGCAGGTGCTTCAGGAGCGTACGTTCACCCCGCTGGGCGGCCACGAGAACAAGCGCTCGTGCGGCTGCTCGTCGGGCGCATCGCCGGGTCCCAGGATTCCGCGATCGTCGCCACGGTCCTCGAGGCGCTCGAGCGCAGCCTGCCTCGTGGCTACCCCTGGCCGGGCAACGCGCTGGTCGAAAAGCTGCGCTCCGGTGAGCTAACGGCACCGGAGCTTCTGGCCCAATATTGCGCCATGCTCTACCGACGCTTGGGGACGTACGCCGAGGTGGCCAAGCGCACTGGGCTTGACCCGCGCACCGCGCGCAAATACGTCGATGGTGGGAAATGAATCGTCGACGAAGTCCACACGCTCCTTGGCCCGTCGCGCGTCACACCCCCTCCTCCTCGACTGCACAGGCGTCAGGCGGTGCCCGGCGGTCGGATGGTGAGTTGGGTCCCTTCTTCCGTGTGCTCGCAGTCGATCATCATGCCATCGAGGCGCTGCGCGACATCGCGCGCGATCGCGAGAACCACCTCACCATCGTGTTCGACCATCTGGTCGCCCGCCTGTGCGGACGCCGGTGTGAGCCCCACCTTCCCCGCCGGCGTCGCCGCCAGCCGGAGACCGACGCCGCCCGCTTGGATGGTCTCGACGTGCTTCTGCTTCAGGAGCTGTCGAGCCTCGGATGTCACCGAAATCATCTGAACCTCCTTCTCAGGGGTCACAGAGCCCGACGGCACGGCGCCGCACGCCGGTGGCGCCGAGCGTCTTCGTCATCCCATGACTGCCAACCCTCGGGGATCAGGCTTTCAGCACGAACCGTGGCCCCTCCTCGGTCTCCTCGATGTCGATCGTCCACCCCGCCAGGGCGTCGACGATCTCCCGATCGAGCACGAGCACTGGGTGACCATCGTGCTCCACGACCTGGTCATCCTCCCGCTCGGTGTCAGGGAAGACGCCAAGCTGCCCCGGGCCCGTCGGTCCGAACTGGAACCCCTGGTCGGGCGCTTCGGCAATCTCGTCCAGGGCGAGCCAGAGCTGTTCGCGGGGCCCAAGCCGGAGCCGCTGGTCGGGGGCCTCGGCGATCTCGTCCAGGGCGAACGACAGCAGTTCGCGTGCACGCGCGGTGACGTTCACCATGGCCATCCTCCTTTCCGTGGGCGACCTCGTGATCCTGCTCCCGCCCGGATCCCCGGCTGTACCGGCACGCCTGACTCCCCTCAGGACCGGGTGCCCCCGACGCGCTAAGTCCGGCGTTCGAGGTCAGGCCAGTGGGGGTTCGAGAGCGGACGAAGCGGTTCGTCGGGCTGCCGGCCGCAGCCCTATGAGTGACGTCGCGCGGCGCTCCAGAAGACGCCGCGCCCGGGGAGGCGGAAGTGGAAAATCATCGATCCGATGGCGGAGCCGCACTCAGTCTGCGACGCCATCCGGACCCGGTCAAGCCCCATCTCGAGCCGGTGGTGAAGGCGGCGGGCGTCCTCTGCGGGGTCGCTCGCCTCCGTCCGCCAGTCGCCAGAGAAGTTCGACGCGCTGCATGCGGCGGAAGATCGGGGGAACGATTTGCGCTCCGAGGCAACTGGCTCTCCCGTCGGTGCAAAGCGGAGCCGCCGCGGACCACACGCGCCGACATGCAGCGCTGAATCGCTCATCACTTGACGGGCGCTCAGGCGCCGCCGAGGTAAGCCTGGATGACGGCCTGGCTGGCCAGCAGCTCGGAGGCCGGAGCTGCCCGGACGATGCGACCGGTCTCGAGCAGGTAGGCGCGGTCCGCAATCCGGAGCGCCTGCCGGGCGTTCTGCTCCACGAGCAGCACCGTCAGGCCGTCACGTCGAAGCTCAGCCAGGATGCCGAAGATTTCGCGGACGAGGAGGGGCGCCAGCCCGAGCGATGGTTCGTCAATCATCACGAGCCGGGGCTGCGCCACGAGCGCTCGGGCGATAACGAGCTGCTGCTGCTCGCCTCCCGAGAGTGTGCCCGCCCGCTGGTGCAGGCGGGCGCGGAGGACCGGGAAGCGATCGAGGACGCGCTCGAGGATATCCTGCGCGCCGTGGTCGCCGGCGCCATGCTGGCCGAGAAGAAGGTTCTCGTGGACGGTCATGCGGCCCAGAAGACCCCGGCCCTCGGGAACCAGCCGCAGTCCCAGGCGGGCGACGCGATGAGAAGGAAACCCGGTGATGTGACGGCCCCGGAGGACGACCCGTCCGGCCGACGGCGCCACAACGCCGGCGATGGCGCGCAGCAGCGTGGACTTGCCCGCGCCGTTCGGGCCGATGAGGGCGACGATCTCGCCCTCCTCGATATCGAGCGAGACCTCGTGGACGGCGACGACCTTGCCGTAGCCGGCGGTCAAGCCCTCGACGTGGAGCACCTCAGGGCTCCTCGCCCAGGTAGGCCTCGATCACGCGTGGGTCCCGGCGCACCGCGCCGGGAGGACCGTCGGCGATCTTCTCGCCGAAGTTCATCACGGTGACCCTGTCCGAAACCTCCATCACGAGCGGCATGTCGTGCTCGACGAGGAGGACAGTCCCGCCGGCGCCGGCAATCCCACGGATGACTCGGTGGAGGCTCGCCTTCTCGGCAGGTGTCATCCCGGCTGCGGGCTCGTCGAGGAGGAGCAGGGCGGGGTCGCCGACGAGGGCCCGCGCTATCTCGACACGGCGCTGGTCGGCCAGGGGCAGGGCCGTCGCCGGCATGCCGGCGCGCGCGTCCATCCCCACCCGGGCGAGCAACTCCATGGCATGGCGCCGAGCGGTGCGCTCGGACGCCGGCATCACGAACGGGGGATACGCCCAGGCTGCCCGCAAGGCGTCCCCGAGACGCCACGGCGTCCCCACGACGACGTTGTCGAGTACCGTCATGCCGCCGAACAAGCGGATGTTCTGGAACGTGCGCCCGAGGCCGAGCCGCGTGCGGCGGTGTGGTCGCAGGTCGTTCAGGCGCGTGCCGCGAAGCAGCACCGCGCCGGCCTCGGGCCGGATGATGCCGGTGACGCAGTTGAGGAGTGTGGTCTTGCCGGAGCCGTTCGGTCCGATCAGGGCATGCACGGTGCCCTTCTCCACCGTCAGATCAACGCCCTTCAGGGCGCTCAGCCCGCCGAACGACTTCGACAGCCCCCGGACCTCTAGCAGCGGCACCGGCGTTCCGGGCTCAGTACTCGACCTTCTGGAACTTCCCGTCCTTCACCACCAGAACCGTGGGCTTGCCGGAGCCGTCGCCGTGCTCGTCGAAACTGATGGGACCCACGACGCCGTCGTAATTGTCGAGCTTGGCGAGCCCCTCCCGGATCCGGGCGCGGTCGGACTCGAGGTCGCCGGGACGGTTCGTCACGCTGCTGCGCTCGATGACCATCTTCAGGATGTAGACGTTGTCGTAGGAGCGCAGGCCCCCGTAATTGGACTTCTTGCCCGCCCGGGCGACGAACTTCTTCATGAGCGACTGCATGCGCGGCGCCGGGTCGTCGGGCCAGCCGGCCGAGCCGATGATGCTCCCCTCGCCGTCCTTGCCCACGATCTCGGCGAACTCCGGCGAGCCCGTGCAGGCTCCGGCCAGGAAGGGCTGGGTCAGCCCGAGCTTGCGGGCCTGGCGCACGATGTTGGCCGCCTGCTGGTAGCAGGCGCCGAGCGCGATGCCGTCGGGGGCCGCCGCCTTGATCTTGGTGAGCTGGGCGCTGAAGTCGATGTCCTTTGTCTGGTAGGTCAGCGTCTCCTTCACGGAGATCCCGTGCTTCTTGAACAGTGCGGGCAGGACCTTCGAGCCCTCGGCGGCGGAGACGGCGTCCGCCGAGTCGTAGAGGATGGCGGCGGTCTTGATCTTGTACCGCTCCTTCCAGATCCGCGTGGCGGGGTCGAGCTGCTTGTCGCTCGTCAGCGTGTTTCGGAACGCCCACTCCGAGAGCTTGCCGAGTCCCGGCTTGGCCGAGCACTGCGAGAGGATGATGGTCTTGAGCCGGACCAGCTGCGGCGCCAGCGCCTCGAACTCGGAAGAGAAGCAGGGGCCGAGCACAGCCAGGACCTTGTCTTCCAGGATCAGCCGGCGCGCCAGGGTGATCGCCTGCCCGACCTCGGTGGCCGTGTCGGTGATCACGATCTCCACGGGGATACCCCCGATCCCGCCGGCGGCGTTGATCTCCTCGACGGCGATCTCCGTAGCGACCTTGCTATGCTCCCCCCACTCGGCACCCTTGCCCGTCATGGAGTAAATCGCACCCAGCTTGACCGCCTTGCCCTCCAGCTTCGCATCGGCCGGGACGGCGGCGAGCAGGGTGGCGAGCGCAGCGGTGGCGACCATGATGAGAGGTAGTCGTCGTGTCATAGTTCGATCTCCTTTCCACTGGCGAAACGGGGCTCGTTCAGCCGGCCGGCCCGCGCGCCGGCTGGGGAAGCAGGTATCGCAGCGCCCGGCCGAGGGCGTCGATCAGCCGCCGGTCGACCAGGCCTTGTGGGCGCACGATCATGACGAGGATCATAGCGCCGCCGAGGAAGGCGAGCCGCCACTCCTGCAGGAACCTCAAATACTCGGGTAGCACGGTGAGGACGGTGGCGCCGACCAGGGGTCCCCAGTACGTTTGCATGCCGCCCACGACGAGAAACGTGAAGGGCATCACCGAGCGGTGAAAGCCGAACTCCTCCGGGTCAATGAAGAGCACGTAGTGGGCCCACAGGGCGCCGGCCAGACCCGCGACTGCTGCGCCCACCACGAACGCGACGAGCTTGGCCCGCGTGACATCGATGCCGATCACCTCGGCGGCGAGTTCATCGGTACCGATGGCGGCGAAGGCCCGGCCGAGCGGCGAGCCAGCGGTGCGCCCGGCGAGTACCGAGACCGCGACGACGATCGCCGCCACCAGCGGGAGGTCCGTCACGAAGGCCATCCCACGGTAGCCCTGAGCGGCGCCCGTGGGCTCGAAGTTAAGGAAGAACACGCGGACGATCTCGCCGAAGCCGAGGGTCATCAGCACCAGGTAGATGCCTCGCACGCGCAGGGCCGGGAGCCCCACGAGGCCCCCGATCACGGCGGCGCTCAGCGCTGCCGCGGCGAACGTGGCGGGCCACGGCCAGCCGAGGGCGACCCCGAGCCACGACGAGGCGTAGGCGCCGATGGCCATGAAGCCTCCTTGCCCCAGCGACAGCTGCCCGGCCGAGAAGGGGAAGTACAGCGACAGGGCCAGCACGATGTTGATGCCGAGCTGGATGAGGATGTCCTCGACGTGCGGGCTCAGCATGTCGTCAGTCCCGCCGCTGCACCGTGGCGCCCAGCAGCCCCTCGGGCCGGAGCAGGAGGATCAGCATGAGGACGCCGAACGCGAACGCGTCACGGTAGGAGGAGGCGAGGTACGCGGCTCCGAGGACCTCCAGAACGCCGAGCACCAGGCCCCCCATCATGGCGCCGGCCACGTTGCCGAGACCGCCCAGCAGCATCACCACGAGCCCCTTGATGCCCATCTGCACGCCGATGAAGGGATGCACGGAGTTGTAGGCGAGGCCGACCAGGACGCCGGCGGCCCCGGCGAGGGCAGAGCCGACGAAGAATGTGATCAACACCACAGCCTCGACGTTCACGCCGAGCAGTCCGGCGACGATCGGATCCTCGGCCGTGGCCCGGATCGCTCGACCGGGCCCCGTGCGCGAGAGGAAGAGATGGAGCGCGACCATGAGCACGACGGCAGCGGCGAGGATGAAGACCTGGACCGAGGACAGACGCAGCGGGCCGATCTCCCAGATGGCGTCAGCCAGTGTCCGGGGGTATCCGCGCTGCTCGGCGCCGAAGTACCAGCGCGTGGTCTCCTGAAGCACGATGCCCGCCCCGATGGTCGTCGCCAGCGGGGCGAGGTGATGCGCGCCCCGGAGCGGTCGGAACGCCACGCGCTCCACGAGCAGGCCGAGCAGGCCGGTCGCCACCATCGCGGCCGCGATTGCGAGAATGATGCTCGGCGCGTGCAGCGCCACGACGAGGCCGACGAAGGCGCCCACCATGAACACCTCCCCATGGGCGAGGTGAAGCATGCCGAGCACCCCGAAGATCAGGGTGTACCCGATCGCGATGAGCGCGTAGACCGCGCCCAGCATGATGCCGTTGACGAGCTGTTCGACCAGCATTGGGGTTCTCGGCCACACCACGCAGCCGCAGCCGGCGGCGGGAGCGACCGCAGAGCGGCAGCGATGCCGCCCGTGTGACGCGCAATGCTAGCATCGTTTGATGCCAGCACAAGATCGGGGAGCATCCGAGCGCGGGATGATTACGGCCGCCGGAGGACCAACCCACCCAGAGGACCAACCCACCCAACTGTCGTTGCCCGAGAGCCTAACCCCAACAAGCCAAGGAGGTCACCCAGTGAGCGCTCAACAACACACAGCCCACGAGACCAGAAACCCTGCCCGCAAGCACCAGACCGCCAAGACACCTAAGACAAAGCCTGATCGAGCTTAACGGCTGCGCAACCGCGTGGAGCGCCTTGAGGCCGTGCTCGCCAAACTGCGAGCGAGGATCACCCTCACGAGGCACGGTTGGCCAAGGCTAAGGGCAAGTTGGAGAAAGCAGTCAGCGCCTCAGCTACCGGCAATGGCTAGAAGAGGGCTCGTCCAAAGCGGGCCGCCAGTGGCTAGACGAACGCAGGCGTGACCGGCGCCGAAGGCGCAGGCCACCTTGCACTCCCCCGTCTGACGACCTGCCTTCTCCGTGTCCGATCCCCGAGGCGGGTAGGTGCGCATTGGGAAGGGTCGCTCTCCTCATCGTCCTCGGCCTTGGCATGCCGGTCGCCAGAGCCCTCAGCCTGACCATCTCCCACCCCTCGCTGCCCCGGCAGGCGGATCACGTGATCGAATGAACCGGCGTACATTCTGCTGGGTGGCTGTTGGTGCACTCGTCGGATCTGTCACTGCCGACGCGCAGCAAGCCGGCGAAGTGCACCGGATCGGCCTGATCTCGATCGGAGGACCCCGTACCCCGGCTTTCGATGCTCTGTTCCGGCCGATGATCGAGCAGCTTCGGGCGGACGGGTGGGTCGAAGGCCGGAACATCGCTCTC
>DASTFB010000049.1 GCA_035709005.1 Candidatus Methylomirabilota bacterium
CAGGAGCACGATCGCCCACAGACCGACCATGCCCACGACGACGTTGATCCAGAAGCCGGCGTAGAAATTGGAGCGCTGCAGGCCCCGCTGGATGAAGATCGTGGCCAGGGCCGAGCAGAACGCGCTGGCCAGGGCCAGCGCGGGCGGGGTCGGAGACAATGAGCTACGGGGCGGGCGCGCGAGCGGTCGCGGCGGTCACGGTGAGCGGGATTATGCCCCGGTGGGAAGCCCTGTCAATCGCTTTCGGCGATGGCGCCACCGGGCGGGGCGCCGTGGCCGGTCATCTCATCCGGTCGCCGTGGGCATCCCCATCCGCCGCAACCAGCGGAAGTGCGAGGCCATGGCGGCCCAGAACGAGGCGTGCTCCGCGTACTTCACCCCGAACTCCCGGCAGACCTCTTCCACGAGCCGCGAGATCGCCGGGTAGTGAGCGTGGCTGATCCGGGGGAACAGGTGGTGCTCGATCTGGAAGTTCAGGCCGCCCAGCAGCCAGGCGGCCAGCCGGCTGCGCCGGGCGAAGTTCACCGTGGTCTGCGCCTGGTGGACGGCCCAGGCGCTGGCGATGCGCCCGCCGTCGGCCTGGGCCAGCGGGAAATCCGCCTCTTCGACACAGTGCGCCGCCTGGAACACGACGCTCAGCACGATGCCCGCCACCACCCCGGCCACCGCGTAGTACACGAGCACGGACTTCACGGAGTTGAACCAGATCGGGATCCCGAAGGCCAGCGTGAAGAACATGACCTTGCCGGCGACGAAGATGACCAGGTCCCAGCCCCGGGGCCGCGGAAACGGCTGGTTGCTGATCCGGCCAGTGATGAGCTTGCGGAAGTCGTCCACCAGCTGCCACTTGATGGCCAGCAATCCGTAGAGCGGCCACAGGTAGAAGTGCTGCCAGCGGTGATAGGCGAATCGCTTCTGGTGCGGGCTCAGCCGGCCGAGGACGCCGAGATCGATGTCGGTGTCGTGACCCGTGATGTTGACGTAGGTGTGGTGGATCACTGCGTGCTTCCACCGCCAGACGTATGAGCTACCGCCCATCAGCTCCAGCGTCAGCGCCATCAGCTTGTTGACCCAGGGCCAGCGCGAATAGGCGTGATGGCCGCCGTCGTGCTGAACGTTGAATCCGATGCCGGCCGCCGCCAGCCCCAGCAGCACGGCTAGCAGGAGACCTTGCCACCAGGTATCGGCCACGAACACCAGCAGGGTGTACACGAGTGCGAAGCTGGCCACGAGGATCGCCGTCTTGACGTACATCTGCCAGCAGTCGCGCTGTCGACGGCCGGTGGTACGGAAGTACTCCTCGACCCGCCGCCGGAGCTCGCTGTGGAACGCCTGATCGCTCGCGAATTTCACATGGGGTGTGATCGACCCACCTCCCATTCACTCTACCATCACGAACGCACGCGATGGCCGTCAAGAAAATTGGCCCGTTGGGCCACGGGCCCGCCCGGCTCCTGGCCGGGCCCTGGGTTGTTTGCACCGGGGACCGGTGAACGCGGAACCGCGCCGCGGATACGGTGAATGCGACGGCGGCGCGCTACTTGATGGCGCCCACCGTGAAGCCGGCGATGAAGCGGTCGACGAAGAAGTTGTAGATGATCGCGATGGGCACGCTGGCGATGAAGCAGCCGGCCATCAGCGAGCCCCAGAAGTACACGTCGCCGTGGACGAGGAAGGTGGGGACCCCCACGCTCACGGTGTAGTTACGCGCCGCCGTGATGAAGGTCAGGGCGTAGACGAACTCCTGCATCACCAGCGTCAGCGTGAAGATGACGACGGTCAGGATGCCGGCGATGGAGACCGGGATCACCACCTTCACGAAGGCCCCGAAGCGGCTGTGGCCGTCGATCATGGCCGCCTCTTCCAGGTCTTTGGGGATCGCCTTGAAGAAACCCATGAGCAGCCACGTGCAGAAGGGGACCGTGAAGGACGGGTAGACGAGCACGAGCGACCAGAGCGAGTCCTGCAGCCCGAGGTCGCCGATCAGCCGCGCCATGGGGATGAAGAGCAGGGTCGGCGGTACCAGGTAGGTCAGGAAGATGGCGATGCCGAGCTGCTCGCCCGCCCGGCCGGTGAGGCGGGCCAGGGCGTAGCCGGCGGGCAGGGCCAGCACCAGCGTGATGGCCACGACCAGCGCCCCTACCAGCAGCGTGTTGATGAGCCACTGGGTGTAGAGCGTGTCGTTGAACAGGATCCGGACGTTCTCCATCGTGGGCGGCTGGTTGTAGATGAACGGGTTGTTGCCCCGCTTGAGCAGATCCGGCGTTCGCTTGAAGGTGGTGATGAGCATCCAGTAGAAGGGAAAGGCGCTGAAGATGGTGAACAGCGCGATGAGGCCCAGGTGGCCCCCCCGCCGCGCGACCCGTTGCGCTCGGTAGCGCCCCGACATCTCAGGTGACCTCGGTGCGCCGGGCGACTCGCAAGAACACGATGGCCACGGCCAGGAGCAACGGGAAGAGGAACAGGGCAATGGCGGCGCCCTCGGCCAGGTCCCCGCCCTGGATGCCCGTGAAGAAGGCCAGCGTCGACAGCACCTGGGTGGTGTCGTAGGGCCCCCCGCGCGTGAGCACGAAGATGACGATCATGTCGGTGAAGGCGAAGACGAGCCCGAAGAGCCCGGCCACCAGCATGATCGGCCGGATCAGGGGCAGGGTGACCTGGAAGAAGTGGCGCAGGAACCGGGCGCCGTCCACCTGGGCGGCGTCGTGGATGTCGTGGGGGATCGAGGTCAGCCCGGCTAACAAGATGACCGCGGCCAGGGGCAGGATGCGCCAGACGTGGATGGCGATCACCGAGCCCATGGCCAGGTGAGGCACGCCCAGGAACATGAGCCAGTCGCCGGGGCCGATGAACCCCAGGTACTCCAGCGTCCAGTTGATGACGCTGTACGTGGAGTCCAGGATCCAGAGCCAGCCGATGGTTCCCAGCGAGATGGGCGCCACCCACGGCAACAGCAGCAGCAGGCGCACGAACCACTTGCCGCGGAAGTTCAGCGACAACGCCAGGGCCAGGATCGTGCCCAGCACCATCACCAGGACCTGGGAGGTGATGGCGAAGACGAACGTGTTCTTGAGCGCCGTCTGGAACTTGGGCGTCTCCAACACTTCGGTAAAGTGCTTGAAGCCCACGAAGTCCAGGCTCCGGCTGCCCACGGTGACGTCGCTGAAGGCATAGAGGATCGCCAGCACGAAGGGAAAGCCCACCACGAAGACGATGTAGAGCACCGCCGGGGCGATCATCAGGGGCCCCAGCCACTCGGGCCGGTCCAGGATACCGCTGCGGGCCGGCGTGGCGGCCCGGGCGCGGCGTCCCGTGATAGCGGTGGCGTCGCTCACAGCGGTCGGGCGGGGGCGCGCAGCCCCGTCCGGGTGTCGAAGAACTTCAGCTCGTGCTCCGGCACCGTGAAGTCGTACCGCTGCCCAGGCTCCACGACCGTGGTGACGGTGTAGGGGAACCGGGCGATGACCTTGGCGTCGGCGAAGTTGCCTTCGAGCACCCCGTAGATGAGACGGTCGGCGCCCAGGTACTCCAGGCGCGTCACCCGGAACGGGAACACGGCAAGCCGGGCGCCATCGTCGCGGGCGGTCTTGGGCAGGAAGTGCTCGGGGCGGAAGCCGACCAGGCCGTCACGGTGCGTGAGGATGTTCATGGGCGGCGAGCCCAGGAACCCGGCCACGAAGGTGTCGGCCGGCTCGCCGTAGACTTCCGCCGGGGTGCCGAGCTGCCGCACCCGCCCGCCTTGCATGACGGCGATCCGATCGCCCAGGCCCATGGCCTCGATCTGGTCATGGGTGACGTAGATGGTGGTGGTGCCGATGCGCCGCTGGAACTGCTGCAGCTCGTCGCGGGCCGAGGCCCGCAGCTTGGCGTCCAGGTTGGACAGCGGCTCGTCGAGCAGGAACACCGCCGGCTCGCGGACGACGGCGCGAGCCAGGGCCACGCGCTGGCGCTCGCCGCCGGAGAGCTGGCGGGGCTTGCGCTGGAGCAGCCGGTCGATGCCGAAGAGGCCGGCCGCCCACTGCACCTTCCGCTCGATCTCCGCGCCGGCCACGCCCTGGGCCTTGAGGGGGAAGGCGATGTTCCGGTAGACGGTCATGTGCGGATAGAGCGCGTAGGACTGAAAGACCATGGCGATCCGCCGGGCCCGTGGCGGCATGTCGTTGACCACCTGGCCGCCGATGAGGATCTCGCCCGAGGTGGGCTGCTCCAGCCCGGCGATCATGCGCAATAGCGTCGTCTTGCCACAGCCCGAGGGTCCGAGCAGGACGAGGAACTCGCCTTCCTTGGTCGCGAGGTCCACACCGTCGACGGCGTGGACCTCGCCGAAGCGCTTGCGGACTTCTCTGATCTCTACCGTTGCCATCAAACCCGGGACAATCCCTTAGACGAGGCGCTTCTCCTTCCACTTGGCGTAGATGCGCTTGCACTGGGCGTCGGCTTCGCTCAGGGCCGCCTCGGGCGTGGAGGCCCCGCTGGCCGCCTTGGCGAACATGACGTTGAGCACCCACGTGCCGTAGATCTCGTCGATGGCCGCGTTGGCGTACCCCGGATAGCCGATGTTGGTGGCCCAGGACAGCACGTCCTCCAGCACCTTGTACTTGTCGGCGGGATGGGCCTTGGGGTCGTTGGCGATGAGCTTCTTGATGTCGGGGACCGTCTTCTCGAAGCAGGGGAAATCGTAGAACTGCCCGGCGACGAAGGCGTCGCGGAAGTTGCTGACGTAGTCGATCAAGAACTTCTTGGCGCCGTCGATGTTCTCGGCGAACTTCCAGATCACGTAGCACTGCATGACGTGCTCGAGGCCGATGGCCCGAACCGGTCCCTTGAGGGCCTTGGTGAGCTGGATCTTCTTGGAGATCTCGGGGTCGTCTTTTTCGGCCGTCCGGGTGATGGAGATGGCGTTGAGCGCCAGCGACAGCTTGCCCGCGATCATGGCCCGGTTGTTGGACGAGGCGTCCCAGGTGAAGACCTCGGGAGTCATGGCCTCCTGGAAGAGCGCCTTCACGAACTTGATGGTCTCCAGGGTCTGCTTGGAGTTAAGCGTGAGGTTGTGTTTCTCGTCCTGCTCGTGGGCGCCGTGGGCGTACATGATCGTCCGCAGCGCCATGGCCGTGTCGATCTCGTTGGCCAGCCCGATGCCCACCGGCATCCCCGTCTTCTTCTTGATCTCGGCGCCCTTCACCCGCACCTCGTCCCAGGTGCGCGGGCCGCCGGCCATGCCGACCTGCCCGAAGAGGTCCTGGCGGTAGTTGACAGGGTCGGGAGTGAAGGAAGGGGAGAAGGCGTAGTACTTCTTGGTCTTGGGGTTGTAGGTGCTCTTGAGGCCGAGCTCGATGGGCTTGCCGAACTTCCGCTCCACCTCCTGGTAGACGTCCTTCATGTCCACCGTCTGCTCTTCCACGACGGGCGGCGGCCAGTTGTAGAGGAACAGGTCGTGGCCCTTCTGGGCGGAGATCTCGGCCGCGCCGCGGGCGTTGACGCCGGCGATTCCGATGTTGTCGACGGTCACCTCGGTGTCGTTCTTCTGGCCCCACTCCACGGCGAACTTCTTGTTGAACCACTCGTCATAGGCGGGCACGAAGTGCACCCATTGCAAGATGCGCAACTTCTTGCGCTGGGCGCTGGCGCGGCCGGGCACGATGATGTTGGCCCCGAGGCCGGCCGCCGCCGCCCCCGCCGTCGTGGTCAGAAACTTCCTGCGGTCCACGCCTTGCTCACCCATAGAGGTCCTTTCCGCGCGGGCCGAGGTTGGCGGCCGGCCCGCGCCCTGCTGAATGTGACGATCGATACCCCACCATTATGCGCCAAGGTATGCGGGGCCGGAGGCCGCGTCAAGGGGATGACGGCACCGCGCATGCATGAGATCATGCGTCTGCCGTTCCCGGACCCATGCGCCAACGCTACCAGACCGTACGCGAGGTGACCGAGCGCCTCTGCGCGCCGCTCGCCGTCGAGGACTACGTGGTTCAGGTGATGGCGGACGCCAGTCCGGCCAAGTGGCATCTGGCCCACACCACGTGGTTCTTCGAAACCTTCGTTCTGGAGGCATTCCAGCCGGACTACCGGCCGCTGGAGCCCCGGTACAGGTATCTCTTCAACTCCTACTACAACGCCGTGGGCGCCCAGTTCCCCCGGCCCGAGCGCGGACATCTGTCCCGGCCCACCGTCGCCGAGGTCTACGCCTATCGGGCCCACGTCGACAAGGCGATGGCCGAGCTGCTAGACCGGCAGGCCGCGGACGCCGCCCCGGCGCTCATCGACGTGGTCACCCTGGGCCTGCATCACGAGCAGCAGCACCAGGAATTGATCCTCACGGACCTCAAGGCCATGTTCGGGGTCAATCCACTCGCCCCCGCCTATCAGACGGTCCCGCTGCCCCGAGACCGACACGTCGCGGGCCTGGCATTCATCGACGTGCCTGGGGGCCTGGTCGCCATCGGCTATGAGGGCGCCGACTTCGCTTTCGACAACGAGCGGCCGCGTCACGAGGTCCGTCTGCGGCCCTACCGGCTAGCGTCGCGGCCGGTGACCAACGGCGAGTATCTGGTGTTCATGGCGGCCGACGGGTATCGACGCCCGGAGCTCTGGCTGTCGGACGGATGGGCGACGGCTCAGGCCCAGGGCTGGCAGGCGCCTCTCTACTGGCATCACCGCGACGGCGCCTGGTGGGTCTACACCCTGTCGGGGCTCGAGCCCGTGGACCCGGAGGCGCCGGTGACGCACGTGAGCTACTACGAGGCCGACGCCTATGCCCGCTGGGGCGGCCGGCGCCTGCCGACGGAGCAGGAGTGGGAGCACGCGGCGGCCGAGCGACCGATCGACGGTCATTTCCAGGAAGCCGGGTTCTACCAGCCGCTGCCCTCGGCCGATCGGGGGCGATTCGTCCAGCTCTTCGGCGACGTCTGGGAGTGGACGCAGAGCCCCCACGTGGCCTACCCGGGGTTCCGCCCGCTGAGCGGCGGGCTCGGCGAGTACAACGGGAAGTTCATGGTCAATCAGCTCGTGCTGCGCGGCGGCTCCTGTGCCACGCCCCGCTCGCACATGCGGGTCAGCTACCGCAACTTCTTCCCGCCCGGCGCCCGCTGGCAGTTCTCGGGAATCCGGCTGGCCGAGGACGCCTGAGGGCCGTGCGCTACCGGCTGGAGCGCCACATCGATGGCCGGACTCTCGATCGGACGTTCGCGGACGACGTGCGCCGAGGCCTCACCGGCCGCTTCAAATCCCTGCCCCCGAAATACTTCTACGATGCGACCGGCTCGGCGCTGTTCGAGGCGATCACCGCGCTGCCGGAGTACTACGTCACGAGGGCCGAGGAAGCGTTGCTCCGGGCCAGCGCCGCTGACGTCATGCAGCGGGTGGGGCCCGACGAGATCGTGGAGCTGGGCGCGGGCGGCTCGACCAAGGTCGGCCATCTGATCGCAGCGCACCGGGAGTTCCTGAAAGGGCTGCGCTACGTGCCTCTCGACGTCGATCCTTCCGCGCTCGGCGCGGGCGCCCGCCGCCTGCTCCATGCCTACCCGTTCCTGCACGTGCATGCCATGGTGAGTGACTTCGAGCGCCACCTCGACCGGGTCCCCGCCTGGCCGGGGCGGCGCCTGGTGATGTTTCTGGGCAGCACGATCGGCAACCTGGACGCGGAAGCCCGCCACGGTCTGCTCAGCCGGATTCGCCGGCTGCTCCGCGATCGCGACCGGTTCCTGCTCGGCGTCGACCTCGTCAAGGACCTGAGCATCCTCGAGCCGGCCTACGCGGACGCCAGCGGTGTGACGGCCGCGTTCAACCGCAACGTCCTGCGAGTGGTCAACCGGCGCCTCCAGGCCGGCTTCGATCCGGCCACGTTCCGCCACCTGGCCTTCTACAACCAGGCGGCGGCCCGCATCGAGATGCACCTGGTGGCCGAGCAGGCCCACCGGGTGTCGCTACCCGGCTTGGGCCTCCGGGTCGACATCGACGCCGGCGAGAGCATCTGGACCGAGAGCTCGTACAAGTTCACGCTCGCGTCCACGACCGCGATGCTGGCCGACGCCGGTCTCACGCTGGAACACTGGTACACGGATCCCGGGCACCAGGTGGCCCTCGCGCTGGCCGGCCCCGGCTGAGCCCGGCCATGGTGGCGACGCCTCGCCGACTCTACGTCCACGACGACCTGATCGACGAGGTCCGCGCGCGCCTGGGCGACGGCTCTCCGGCGGTCTGCCTCGCGGAGGCGCTGCTGGCCCTCCTGGGCCGCGATGCCGGACGCGTCCGGATCCTCACGCTCGACGAGCAGCTGGCGGCGCTCGTGGCCCGGGGCGATCACGCGCCGTTCGACGTGACGCTGGCCATCGGACACGCCGGCGAGCGCGTGGCCCGTCAGCTCGACGCGCGGACCGGCTGGTTTCCCCGTATTCGTCGTCTCGGGCTGACCCGGGAAGAGGACGGCCGCGGCAGCTATGCGCTGGCCAGCACCACCGGCGCGCCGCTGGCGACTCAGCTTGAGAACCTCGAGGGCTGTCGCTCCGTCGCCGTCGTGGACGACACGGTCTATTCCGGCCTCACCATGGGGTCGGTGCTCGCGGCGCTCCCCGCCGCCGCGCGGGCCCGCACGCGCGCCTTTTGCCTGCGCGCCGTCGGCGAGAGCCTGGACGCCATCCGCCGCCTCTGTCCGATCGACGTGGGCCTGGTCGCCCCTGGTCGTCGCGACGAGGACGTGAGCTTCATCAACGCCAGCGGCCTGGTCTTCCGGGGAGCGATCCGGCGCGCGGGGCAGCCGCCGCTGGCGTTCTTCGAGCGCCCGGCCTGGATCCACGCGTGGTTCGCCGGCTACGGCGACGAGGTCATCGCCCGGTGCCGGGAGCTGCACGCGCTCCTGGCGCCGGCCGACCTCACCGTCCGATAGCTCCCCAGGTCGAGCATGCCAGGCCCGATCCCGATCTCTTTCTCGCCGCCGCGGCCCGGCTGGGTGTGGATATCCAGGCGTCGGTCGTTGTCGGGGACAGCGTCTGGAATTTGCTCGCCGCGCGCCGGGCCCGGGCGCTGGGCGTCGGGCTGCTTTCGGGGGGGTACGGCCAAGAAGAGCTGGAGCGGGCCGGCGCCTACCGCGTCTATCAGGACCCGGCGGAGCTGCTCCGACATCTGGACGAGGTCGGGGTTCGCGTGCCCTGAGGCCTCTGCGGCCGGTTCAGATCATCACGCGACTTCTGCACCCGGCATAGGCATATAGGTCCCGCGGATCGGCGGTCGCGGCTCGGGGTGTGCGGCGGCGATTCGAAAGGCCGTCGGCCCCGCCCTGTGGTGGGCGACGAAGGCGCGAGTGAACGAGCTGCGGCTGGAATAGCCAACCCGGGCGG
The DNA here is from genome assembly GCA_035709005.1 of Candidatus Methylomirabilota bacterium. Classification (NCBI taxonomy): domain Bacteria; phylum Methylomirabilota (SeqCode); species Candidatus Methylomirabilota bacterium. The sequence continues at coordinate 9,330 of DASTFB010000049.1, forward strand.
CGACGCTCTTTACCGGTAGATCGGTATGGGTGAGGAGCTGCGCGGCGCGAGCAAGCCGGAGTGACTTCAGAAACTCGATCGGCGATTGCCCCAACGCTGTCGACTCGGCGGGCGTCGCGCAACGATTCGGGGCGGCCGGCGTGGACGTGCATCGGCTCGACCACGACGTCCAGGCCGTCCAGCAGCCGCTCGACGTGGACCATGACACTCCCCCTCCGCGCGGGGCCGCAGCGTAGCAACGCCAGGCGTTTGTGCAAAGCAGTTGTAAGAAGTGCAGGGCGCCTCTTCCCGGGTTAGCAGCCGTGCGAGGCGGGGGACGATCGGCGACCATCCCCGCCGGCACGCCTCCGAGCATCGCGCTTTCCCCGGTTGTTCGCCGGGACGAGGATCGGGCACCATTTCGGGACCGGCGGACACCGCCGCGCATCGATCCTCGGTGAGGAGCCGCGGTGGAGTCTCGCGAACATCTCGAGTCGGCGGTGGATTACGGATCCGGTTGGGTGCGGGCGTTTCTCAATCGCGCCAGCGGCCTGACCTTCGACGACGCGCAGGAAGCCCAGATCACGGCTCTGGCCGAGCGCAAGCTGGTGGATCTCTTCGATCGGGCCGGAGAGGTGGCCATCGCCAACGGTCGAGAGCGGATCCTGCATCACGACCTGGCCCCGTCGATGAGCTGGTGCGGGCCGAGGTGCCCCGCCTGATGGCCACTCTGCTGCTCCTCAGCGCGCGTGTCATCGCCCTCCTGGAACCCGAGAACATGAGCCCCGAGGAGCGCCTGGAGCGACTGCGCCGGTGCTCCCCGGGCCGGCCGACGCACTGGGAGGTCGAGCGGGCCGCTCGCGTGCTAGATTTGACGCTCTAGAGGACACCGCTCCGCGGGGAGCCATGAGTGAGCCCGAGCTGATCCGTTGTCCGGCGTGTGGCGCGACCAATCGTGTCCCGCGAGACAAGATCGCGCAGGGGCGGCAAGCGGTCTGCGGGCGGTGCAAAGGGCCGCTGCCCCTCGCCAGCACGCCGGTGACGGTCACCGATGCCACGTTTCCCACGGCGGTCGAGGGCTCGCCGCTCCCGGTGCTCCTGGACCTGTGGGCGGCGTGGTGCGGGCCCTGCCGGATGCTCGAGCCAGTGATCGAGGAGCTGGCAACGGAACTGGCCGGACGGGTGCGCGTGGCGAAGCTGAATATCGATGAGAATCCGAAGACGGCGGCTCGCTATAACGTTCGCAGCATCCCGACCCTGCTGGTCCTCAAGGGCGGACAGGAAGTCGACCGGATCGTGGGGGTGCAACCCAAAGCCGAGATCGCCCGGCGCCTGCAACGACTCATCGCCTGAGGGCGGGGGACCGAGACCGGGCGGGACGATTGGACACCAATTCCGGACCCCGGGACACCCGAGTGGGCCGACGCTAAGCCTTCCGGACGGACGGGAGGCTCCCGGCGCCGGGTGACCTCGTCGAGATCAGCATCCCACTCAGACGACTAAGCCGATGGAGGACATCATGGCGGAGGTTCCCCGCATCGATGTCGAGGAGGCCCGCCGTCGGGTGGCGGCAGGACAGGCGCTCCTGGTCTGCGCGTACCCGGAGGAGGCGAAGTGCAATAGCATGAAGCTCGAGGGCAGCCTCACGCTCTCGCAGTTGCAGGCCCGCCTGCCGTCCGTCGCCAAGGATCAGGATCTCATCTTCTACTGCGCGTGACCGGCCGAAGCGACGGCTGCCGGTCAGGCAGCGAAGTTCCGGGCCCAGGGCTTCACGAACGCCAAGGCGCTCAAGGGCGGCGTCGAGGTCTGGAAGCAGGCGGGATATCCGATGGCGGCCACCGCCTAGAGGACACCATGAGCAAAGTCATCGGCATCGACCTCGGCACCACCAACTCCGTCGTGGCGGTGATGGAGGGAGGCGACCCCGTCGTCATCCCCAACCAGGAGGGCAGTCGCCTGACGCCCTCGGTGGTGGCCTTCACCAAGGAGGGCGAGATTCTCGTCGGCCAGGTCGCCAAGCGTCAGGCCATCACGAACCCCGAGAACACGGTGGTCGACATCCACGTCCTGCAGGGGGAGCGGCCTCTGGCTCGCGACAACCGCACGTTGGGCCGGTTCCGGCTGAAGGGCATTCCGCCAGCCCCCCGGGGCGTGCCGCAGATCGAGGTGGCATTCGACCTCGACGCCAACGGCATCCTCAACGTGTCGGCCCAGGACAAAGCCACCGGCAAGGAACAGCGCATCACCATCACCGCCTCGTCCGGGCTCAGCAAGCAAGAGGTGGAGCGGATGGTGCGGGAGGCCGAGGCCCACGCCGAGGAAGACGCGCGGCGCCGGCAGGACCTCGAACTGCGCAACCAGGCGGACGCGCTCGTGTACTCGAGCGAGCGCGCGCTGCAGGAGCACGGTGGCAAGCTCTCTCAGAGCGAGCGCAGCACGGTCGAGCAGGCCCTGGGCGGGGCCCGAGAGGCTCTCCGGGGAGACGACATCGAGCGCATCCGGCGGTCCCACGACGCGCTGACTCGCGCGGCCCAGATCCTGACGGGAGCCATGCAGCGCCCGCAGCCGCCCGGCGGGTCCGAGGGGGACGTGGTGGACGCCGAGTTCCGAGACGCCGACGAGCGGGAGGCCCGCTAGCGCCGAGGCCGCCGAGCGGTTCAAGGAAATCAACGAGGCACCTCGGCTGCCGCCGGCCGGCCGGAGGATAACCACGTGCCGATAGGCGCGGCTCACCGGCCGAGACGGCCGCCCGCCTTCGGCATATGCTACGCTTGCGCGACGAGCTCGAGGTGAGCTTGTACGCGGCGGCCACCATCGTGGATCTGCTCGGACGACTTCACCACCTGGAGACCGAAGTGGTTGGCCAGCGCCGTCGGCGCTGAGGTCGAGGCGGCAAGGAGAACGGCATGGATCTCAATCGGCTGACGGAGAAGGCTCAGGACGCGCTGCGGCAAGCGCAGACCCTGGCCCAGCGCCACGGCCAGTCTCAGATCGACGTCGAGCATCTCGCTCTGGCCCTGCTGACCCAGGAGGGCGGCGTGGCGCCGCGCGTCGTGGAGAAGGCCGGCGCCAACGCTGCAGCCATCGTGGAGCGGCTGCAGGAGGCGGTGACGCGGCTGCCCCGGGTGTCAGGGCCGGGGGCGCCGCGCGGCCAGGTGTTCATCTCACCCCGCGTCGATGAGACGTTGCGGGCCGCCGAAGCCGAAGCCCAGGGCATGAAGGACGAGTACGTGAGCGTCGAGCACCTGCTCCTGGCAGTGGCCGCCCTCAAGGACGGCGCCGTCGCCGACGCCTTCCGCGCGGCTGGCCTCACCAGCGACAAGCTGCGCGAGGCCCTGGCCGCCGTACGAGGAGGACAACGCGTGACGAGCCCCACCCCCGAGGGAACCTATGAAGCGCTGGAGAAATACGGGCGCGACCTCACGGCGCTCGCCCAGCAGGGCAAGCTCGACCCCGTCATCGGCCGCGACGAAGAAATCCGCCGCGTGATCCAGATCCTCTCGCGCCGTACCAAGAACAACCCGGTGCTGATCGGTTCGCCCGGCGTCGGCAAGACGGCGATCGTCGAGGGGCTGGCCCAACGGATCGTGCGCGGTGACGTGCCCGAGGGGCTCAAGAACAAGCGCATCGTGGCGCTCGACATGGGCGCGCTGGTGGCCGGGGCCAAGTATCGCGGGGAGTTCGAGGAGAGGCTGAAGGCGGTGCTCAAGGCGGTCCAGGACGCCCAGGGCGAGGTCATTCTCTTCATCGACGAGCTGCACACGGTCGTGGGCGCCGGCGCCGCCGAGGGGGCCATGGATGCCAGCAACTTGCTGAAGCCCATGCTGGCCCGCGGCGAGCTCCACTGCATCGGGGCCACGACCCTCGACGAGTACAAGAAGCACATCGAGAAGGATGCGGCCCTGGAGCGCCGGTTCCAGCCGGTCATGGTGGACCAGCCCACGGTGGAGGACACCATCTCCATCCTGCGCGGGCTCAAGGAGCGCTACGAAGTCCATCACGGCGTCCGCATCAAGGATTCGGCGCTGGTGGCCGCCGCCGTGCTCTCCGACCGATACATCTCCGACCGGTTCCTGCCCGACAAGGCCATCGATTTGGTGGACGAGGCGGCGGCCCGGCTACGCACGGAGATCGACTCGATGCCGGCCGAGCTGGACGAGATCACCCGGCGGATCCTGCAGCTCGAGATCGAGCGCGAGGCGCTGCGCAAGGAGAATGACGAAGCGTCCCGGGCCCGCCTGGAGAAGCTGGAGAAGGAGCTGGCGAGCTTGCAGGCGCAGGCCAAGACGCTGCGCGAACAGTGGGAGCTCGAGAAGGCGGCCATCGAGCGGCCGCGGCAGATCCGCAAGCGCGTCGAGGAGCTGAAGCTCGAGATCGAAAAGGCGATGCGGGCCGGCGACCTGTCCCGCGCCGCCGAGCTCCAGTACGGCACCATGGTCCAGCTGGAGCGCGAGCTGAAAGAGCTGGAGGCACAGGCCCAGCCTGCCGGCCGGCGGCGGCTCATCAAGGAGGAAGTCGACGAGGAGGACATCGCCGAGGTGGTCTCGCGGTGGACGGGGATTCCGGTCTCGAAGTTGATGGAGGGGGAGATGCAGAAGCTCCTGCGCCTGGAGGAGGAGCTGCATCGCCGGGTGGTGGGGCAGGACGAAGCGGTGCGGGCGGTGGCCGACGCCGTTCTGCGGGCCCGAGCCGGTATCAAGGACCCCCGGCGCCCCATCGGCTCCTTCCTCTTCCTCGGTCCCACCGGGGTGGGGAAGACGGAACTGGCCCGGGCGCTGGCCGAAGCGCTGTTCGACGACGAGGACAGCATGATCCGCCTGGACATGTCGGAGTACATGGAGAAGCACACGGTGGCGCGACTTATCGGCGCTCCCCCCGGCTATGTCGGCTACGAGGAGGGTGGACAGCTCACGGAAGCGGTTCGCCGCAAGCCCTATTCCGTCGTGTTGTTCGACGAAATCGAGAAGGCCCACCCCGACGTCTTCAACGCGCTGCTGCAAGTCCTGGAGGATGGCCGGCTGACCGACGGGCAAGGCCGCACGGTGAACTTCAAGAACACCGTGATCATCATGACCTCGAACATCGGCAGCCAGCTCATCCTGGAGCTGCGCGGTGCCGACGAGCGGAGCTACCAGCGCATGCGCGAGCAGGTGCTGGAGGCGCTGCGGCGTCACTTCCGGCCGGAGTTCCTCAACCGTGTGGACGAGGTCGTGGTGTTCCGCGCCCTGACCGAGGCGGAGCTGGAGAAGATCGTGGAGATCCAGGTGGAGGCGTTGCGGCGGCGCCTGGCCGAGCGGCGGATCACCCTGGAGGTCACCGCAACGGCGCGCGCACATCTGGCCCGCGTGGGCTACGACCCCGTGTTCGGGGCGCGTCCGCTCAAGCGGGTGATCCAGCGCGAAGTGGAGACGCCGGTCGCGCGGCTGATCGTGGCCGGCAAGCTGCCGGACGGCGCCACCGCGCGTGTGGACGCGGCCGGCGACGGCTTGCGCGTGGACGTTGTCGCGACCGGTGTCGGAGCCGCGGTGTGAGGCCCTTCGAAGAGACGGTGGCGGCGGAGCTGGCCCTGCTCCTGCGCGCCGGCGCGCCGAGGCGCGCCGTGCATCTGACCGTGCGCGAGCTGGTCGTCGGCCGCATGGAGCGAGGCCCTCTCGGGGCCCGGGAAGTGCGCGACGCGGTGGAAGAGGCCGTGCGGGCCGCCTGCCGGCTGGTGCGGCAGCTCGGCGCTTCCGACGAACTGGTCGAAGTCGTCTGCCTCTCGGCCCTGGAGGCGGTGCGCGGCCACGGCGGGGAAACCGCGCGCTGGCTCGGCGAGGCCACCGTCACGGCCTACGCCGTCCTCGAGGAGCTCACTCTGGAACAGGGCGAGGGAGTGCAGTACGTGCCGGTGCCGTACCGGACACCTCAGGGCCGTCGGTCCGCCGATGGCTGAATCGGTGATGACAGGGCCGACGCAGCTCACGACGCTGGCCGGGGTGATGGACGACCTGGACCGGCGGGGCTTCACCGAGCACTTCAAGGTGGTGAACGGTCGCCTGCGGGCCCTGGGGAAGGGCGACACATTCCCCCCTGAGCGCGTCGTGGTCGCTGAGTATCATCGCTTCGAGGGCGTCTCGGACCCGGACGATATGGCGATCGTGTACGGGATCGAGACGGGGAGCGGAATCCGGGGGACGCTCACCGACGCCTTCGGCTCCTATGCCGACCCGCTGGTGGCCGAGTTCATGAGGACCGTCCCGATTCGCCGATCGCCCTAGCCGGGGGGCGGCCCGCCCCGAACGGCTGGCCCGTTCCCTCCATCGGCTCTGCCGCCGTGATTCAACGCATGATCTTGCCGGCCATCCGGAGGATGTCGTCCAGCGCATTGCCGTCCCCGTTCAGGTC